>JASFOZ010000080.1:0-11694 GCA_050116255.1 Desulfarculaceae bacterium | reverse complement strand
AGGGCGCCTCACTATCCTCATCCAAAGACAGGGCGTCCATATCCGTCCTAATAGCCATGGCGCGTCCTGCTCGGCCCTTTAAAACTCATGTTGGCCAGGCGCCCAAAACCCCTTCTGGAAACGGCTAACCCGAAAAACGCCGCATGACGCCCTCTTCATCGAATTGAAGGGCCAGCGGCTTTTCATGTACAGATTTTCCAGATTGTTGTCTCAACTCTGGCAGCAAAGGGGCGGACACCCAAAAGGTCTCCAGGTTGAGCGTATTGGATATTCTCGCCACCCTGGCATTCATGGGGTCGGGCAATAAGCCCAGGGCCGCCTCCACCACGCGGCGGTCGGTCTCCAGGGTCATGGGCACCCTGGCGGAACGCAATGCCCCGGAGGCGAGCGCGTTCATATAGGTGGCCTGTATATCCACCGCGTCCCTCATCCGCTGGGAGATCAAATCAGCGTAGCCCATGCCCAGGGCGTTGCCGTGTGAATCCGGGGTCAGATTGAATAGAGCCAAGATGCGGTAGTCGGGCTTGCGTTCACCCCCGTCCCGCCGCCAGAAACCGATGATGTTGATGTCCATGCCGGCTCCGCTTATGTCCTTGCCGGCCTCATCCACCAGCAGGACATCCAACTGGTCAATGGGCAACCTGGGGAAGAGCGTCCAGGCCTCCTTCAGGAGCTTGCTATCCGTCTCCGGAAACTCTTCCGGCTCAGCCAGGTGCACGCTGTTTGTGCCGCCCAGGGGGGTTTCGGTCACCGCCACCCCCAAAAGCACAGAGACCTTTTCCATGATGAGCTGGGCAACCGGAACGATGGTCTCTCCCAACTGGTATTTATGAATGGTGGTAGCCCCTACTTGACGGCCCAGGCCCACGGCCAAAATTTTGCAAAGCCCGGACTCCACCTCAGCACGAAAAGAAGTATGGGGTTTAACCCGGTTTATGACCACGATGTGATCCGCCTCCAGGGCGTCCTTGGCAAAAAACACCTCCGCGCCGGACTCTATACACCCCAGGCTCACCACATCCATTGAGCCCTTCAGGGGTACGCCGGTGGTGCTTTGGTTGATGCCCAGTCCGTTCAGGACGCTGATCTGGCCCTCTCCCGTGGCTCCGCCGTGGGAGCCCATGGCCGGGGTTATGTATGGCTTCAACCCCAATTCCTGCAGGCACTTGACGGTAGTCACCACAATGGTCTTCAGGTCATGCACCCCCCGCGAGGGCACCCCCACGGCTACGCTCTGCCCTGGTTTGATTCTGTCACCCGGATCGAACTTGGCGAATTCGGCGCGGACCGCTGCGGGCACATCGCGGATTGCGGTGTCAACAAAATGCTGGTCCACCCGGTAGAACAAGGGAAACTGGCCGCTCATTTTCTTAGGCCCCTCTTATTCCAATTCCCCTAAAAATTCCCTCAATTTCAAAAGCCTAAGGTCGCGTTCCCGCAGGATTTCCTCTGTGCTGCGCCCCTGATAGTCATAAAAACCTTGGCCGCTTATCACTCCCATCCTGCCCTGGGCGACCAGCGCGTCTATTGCCTCTGAGCGCCCCTTCACCTGGGGCGGTTGATAGGATTTGTTTTTTAGCGCCCTTTGCATCATGTCCATGCCCGTGAAATCAAAACGCTGCACCACGCCGATGAGCGGGGTGCGCAGGGCAAAGCTGTTCTTAACGGCTGTGTCAATTTCCTCGGCCGTGGCATAGCCGTTATCCAAAAGGTTCAACACCTCAAGATTGATAGCCATTTGCAGACGGTTGGCTATAAAACCGGGTAAAAACTTTTTCAGCACGATGCTGGTTTTGCCCAGCCTATATAAAATTTTTTGGACAAAGGCAAGTGTCTGCGAAGAGGTCTGCGGGCCCGGGACTATCTCCACCAAGGGGATGATATGCGGCGGGGCGAACCAGTGGGTGATTAGAATCTTTTCCGGCCTTTCGGTTTCCACGAATTTGTATATATCCAGATACGAGGTGTTGCTGGCCAGGACCGCATGCGGCGGCGCCAACCTGTCCAGCTTACGGAAAAGCTCCTTTTTGGCTTGTACATCCTCAATTATCGCCTCGATCACAAAATCGGCCTCAGCCGTGGCTTGGGCAAGGTCGGTTGTATATTCTATCCTGGCCTCCACGGCCGGGCGCTCTTCCCGGTCAAAAAGCCCTGCCTGGGCCAGGGTTTCCAGGTTGGCAGAGATCAGTTTTTGGGCGCGGCCAAGGATATCCTCTGATATGTCATTCAGGCAAACTTGGTGACCATTCTGGGCAAAAAGCATGGCAAAACAATGCCCCATGGTGCCCGCGCCTATGATAGCTACTTTTTCCATCATCACTCCTAGGGAATGCTCACAATCAAGATCCGTTTTCAGGGGTGTATATAACCATCAAGGTTTTCACGTCAGTGTCGCCTATGTTGTTGGCGTAATGTTCTATGTTGGAGTCAAAATAAACACAGTCGCCTTGTTCAACCAGATACTTGTTTTCCCCGTAAATAAACTCCAATTTGCCTTCAAGCACGAACATGATTTCTTCCCCGCGATGCTTAAAGGCGCATAGGTCCTTTTTGTGGTGTGGCGGCCGGACAAGCAAATAGGGGTCCATGTGCCTATTGTGATATTTGTAGGCAAGCGCCTGGTAGTTGTAGCCAAATTGGGTCCCGCTTCTGGCAATGATCTTGCGCTCGCTTTTTTTGACCAAAGAGATTGAATCTGCCTCTGCTGTTTCTCCGAATATCTCTGAAATGGAGACCTCCAAGGCCTTGGCGATTCTTATCAAAGAAGAAACGGGCGGCCCTTTTTTGCTGTTTTCTATCTTTGAGAGATAACCTCTGGAGAACTGGGTTTTCTCGGCAATGTCCTCCAAGGTCTTTCCCTTGGAAAGCCGGATTTCTCTTATTTTCTTCCCTATTTCTTCTTCTGTGATCATCCTCTTAGCTCCTTCTATGATTACCCAACCACGATAGCAGGAGAACAAAATGTCAGGGTTGTATGTTTCATTATATTAGTCAAGTTGTAGAATTTTTCTGGCCTCCTCGGGAGTGGCCGGCTCCTTGCCCAAAAGGCGGATAATGGTCACCGCCCTTTCGATCAATTCCGCATTGCTCTTGGCCCTGACTCCCTTTGCCAGATATAGATTGTCCTCCATGCCCGCCCTTACGTTTCCGCCCAAAATCACCGCCTGGGCCACCATGGGAAAACAGGAAGCTCCAATGCCGAATCCCGCCCAGATGGCGTTGGCAGGCAAGGCCTGCTTCATGGCGATCATGTTCAAGGGGGTCGCCGGAATACCCCCGGGAACGCCCAAGCATAATTGGAAAATAGCCGGCTCCTTGACTCTTTCAGTTTCAATCAAGTGCTTTCCGATAGCAATGTGCCCCAGGCTGAAGGCCTCCATCTCCGGTTTCACGCCGGCTTCCTTTATCTGTTCCGCCATCCATTCTATATGTTCGCTGTAATTTACAAAGACGTGGCGGCCGAAATCCATGGACCCCACATCCAAGGAGCACAGCTCAGGTTTTAGGCGCACGACGTGCTCAACCCTTTTTTGGGGATGGCAAAGTGTAGTACCCGGCCCCAGGCCCACGGGATCGTTATTATCCGGGATCACTCTGGCGCCGGGACCGAGAGTGAGATTGATCAATATATCTGAACGGTCGCGGATTCGGTCAAAAACCTCCTTGTAAAACTTGAAATCCATGGATTGGTCGCCGGTTTTTGGATCTCTCACGTGAATATGGGCCACCGAGGCGCCGGCTTGGCGGGCCTCGATGGTGCTGTCTGCTATTTGTTTGGGCGTAATCGGCAAATTGGGTGTGTCTCCGGAACCGATTCCACCGGTAACGCTGACTGTGACTACCACCTTCTCAGAACTCACTCGTCGTATCCTTTCTATCGCGCAAACAAGCCATTGTGTCCTGCCTGCGTTCGTTATCTATAACCATAGATATGGTTTTGTTAACCCTCGCCGCCGGCAAGCGCTCTATCTGGTGCCATCCAGCATTCGCTTGTGTGGCCGGGAAATTTTCTTTTTCGGTTCCGGGCAATTAAACTCCTTCGCCATTTTTGGTGAGCGCTCCTGTTTGGACTCTTTTTTTTATGCCGGGAAGCGCCACCAGCACCACCATAAGGGCCAAAACAAAGCCTCCTATGTCCGAGTAGCCTTCGGGAAATCCCAGGGCTATACCGGCCATGAAAAGAAAGGGACGGGACCAGCGGGGCATCTTGCCCACTCCTATGAGGTATCCTTCCAGGGCGCTGCCCAAAAGGGCGATGCCGATGACACAGGAAAACACGGCGTGCAAGATGGCCAGGGGTGTCCCGTGTAAGATCAAGGCCGGGTTGAACACAAAAAAGAAGGGCAGAAAATATTTTGCCAATCCTAAACGCATGGCCTGGAATCCGGTCCGCATGGGATTAGACCCGGCCACGGTGGATGCGGCAAAGGCGCCAAGGGCCACCGGCGGGGTGATGAACGACGCCACGCCCCAATACAACACAAAAAGATGCACGGCCAGGGGATAATAGCCCGCCTGAACCAATGCCGGGACCATGACGATGGCCAGAAAGATGTAGCAGGCGGTTATGGTCATTCCCATACCCAGGATGAAGCTTGCGAATGCCCCCAGCGTAAGCAGCAACAAGACGTTATCGCCTGCGAAGTTAACCACCTCATGAGCAAAGGAATGGGCGACGCCGGTCACGGACATGGAGCCGATTATGAGTCCGCAGGCCGCGAGGATGGCTGTGAGCTCCGCCATGAACTTGCCTGAGCCCTCTAAAAGATTTAAAAATTTTTTCAGGTTCAACCTGGTTTCCTTGCGCAGCATGGCCAGGGCCAAAAGCACAAGCGTGGTAATCCAGGCGGCTTGTGATTCCCGATACATGAAAACCACGATGAATATCAGAAGGGCCAGGGCCACCAGATAGAACCAGCCCCCTTTGAGCACCTCCCAAAGATTGGGGCAGTCTTTGCGGGCCTGGCCTTTTATGTTGTTCAAGGCGGCGTAGGCGTCAGCCTGATAGAAAAGGCAGAAATAATAAAGGCAGGAAGGGACTGCCGCCGCCGTGATGATCGCCACATAAGGAACCTGCAGCACCTCGGCCATGACAAAGGCGG
Organism: Desulfarculaceae bacterium; assembly: GCA_050116255.1. GTDB lineage: Bacteria > Desulfobacterota > Desulfarculia > Desulfarculales > Desulfarculaceae > JASFOZ01. The sequence goes on along the minus strand of JASFOZ010000080.1, from coordinate 6,592 downwards.
TCGCCCCCATGATGGGCGGCATGATAACGCCCCCTGCCGAGGCACAAGCCTCCACCGCCCCGGCGAACTCGGGGGAATAGCCGGTCTTTTTCATGGCCGGTATGGTAAAAGACCCGGTGGAAATAACATTGGAGATGACACTGCCGCTGACGCTGCCCATAAGGGCGCTGGAAAAGATCGAGACCTTGGCCGCGCCCCCGCGTACGGTTCCCAGAAGCGCCAGGGCCAGATCCAAGAAGAACTTCCCTGCGCCCGTGTGCAGCAGGGCCACGGCAAAGATCATAAACCCGATCAAGACGGTTCCCACCACCCTCAGCGGCAGCCCTATGATGCTTTCCGGCCCCAAAGCCTGATAGGTGACAACCCGCCAGAAGGGGAAGGACTTGCCCTGCAGAAAGGCCGGCATATAATGGGCGAAAAGCGGATATGCCCCGAAGAATAAGCAGACCAGGCAGAACATGAGGCCACCAGTGCGGCGGGCGGCCTCCAGAACCAGCAAAAGCAGGATAAGAGACAAAATTTTCGCCTCCCAAGGCGCTCTGACCTCCCAGCCTTGGGTGAGAATGTCCATGCTGTGAATGAAACAATAACCGCATGAAATAACGGTTAAGATTGATGCCAGGTATTCGTACCAGGGCGTTTTGTGCCGGGGGGCGTTTTTAGTTGCAGGAAAAACCAAAAACACCAAAGGCAGAAAGAGCCCCAGTAAAAAGAAGAGATAGCCGGTTTGATCAAAGGTCCAGCCTTCCAGGGACAGGTAAAAATTGTAGAATACGGCAGAAGATATGGCCGCCAGGGAAAACAGGATGAATATCCAACGCACAGGTCCGCTGAGGGAACGGTATTTGGCGGTCAGGGCAGAGGGTTGCTCGCTCATAACAATCTCTCCGAACTTGGCGTCATTGCAAAATGCTGGGATCCAATACCACCTTCAAAGGCATCTGCTCCCCCATTTCCCCGGCCACCATTTTTACAGCCTGTTCGGCTTGGCTTAGAGGCAGGCGTTTGCTGATGAGCTCCTCAAAGGGGTAACGGCCTGACCGGGCCATTTTTATGGCCGCCCGCACAGCCGGGGAATCATGGGAAAAGACCCCCTGGATCCTTATTTCCCTGGTCACCACAATATCCAAGTCCAGGGAGGCTTTTTGGTGTTTGTACATACCGGGCAACACCAGGGCGCCTCTCCTGCCGGTTAAAGGCAGAGCCAGCTCCGCACCGGAAAAATGTCCGGTAACGTCCATGACTACGTTGGCCATGCGGCCGCCGGTTGCTTGTCTGACCATGGCCAGGGCATCCTGTTGGTCGGCCATAATCACCACATCAGCCCCGAAGCGTTTGGCCATCTCCAGCCGTTTTTTGTCTTTGCTTAGTCCGATGACGAAAATGGGACTGGCCCCTGACTCCTTGGCAACCGCCACTCCGGCCAGCCCCTGTTGTCCGGGCCCCAATATGGCCACGGCGTCGCCTATAGAAACCCCGCCCTCTTGGCGCAACCATCTGATGGCATTGCCCATCACCGCACAAATCAACACCCCCAACTCGGGCGAGATATCGTCGCCGATGTAGTGCACCTTGGCGTTGGGGTGAATATAGAGATACTCGCTGTAGCCTCCATAAAGATGAGGCGAGTCCTTGCAGGAGATCATAGACCCATAGTTCCAATGATTTTCACAAGTGGTATAGTGCCCTTGGGCGCAGGCCTCGCACATGCCGCAGCCAAAGGCGTATTCGATCACCACCCGGTCGCCTTCTTTTACTCCATGCCTTTTCTTGGCGGCCTCACCCATCTCAGCGATACGGCCCACGATCTCATGCCCCATAATCAAGGGAAAGGGCCGAGGGCCGAAAGTCTCCTTCCCTTGTGATATGCCCACATCAGACCCGCAAACCCCCACCAGCTCCATTTTGAGGATGCCGTCCTCATCGCCGACTTCAGGCAGTTCAAATGTCTGCATTGAAAACTGGTTGGGAGCGGTCAAAACCATGGCCCGGCTTTTGCCTTTCATGCCTTGGCTCCTTTTAGCAAGCGGGATGTAAGGGGGGGCTTTTTTCTAGCCCCCCCGAATGCCAGCGAGTTGCAAAAAATGACAGGGCGCTTACCTGAGCAGGCCGTTTTCCGACAGTTGCTTCCACCAGAATTGGGACCACGGTTCGCTGCCCACCTTGATTTTTTTTGCCTTGGCTTCCTGTTGGGCCTTTTTCCACAAGGCCATTCTCTTTTTCTCGTTATCCAGCTGGGTCTTTTGGAACTTCTCGTGGGCGGTGGTCCATTTGCCCTTTTCCTTTAAAAGCTTCACCACGCCTTCATGGTAGGGGTAGAAGCAGCCTTTGACGTTGGCCAGATTATAATGATTCCAGTAGGGAAGCTCGGCGTGCCGGGACTTGTAGATGTCATAGCTGTCCCACATGGCCTTGGCATAGGCATAAACCACATCCACCGGAGTCTTATCCCAGGCCCACATGTTGTAAGGATAGGTCAAGGCGTGAAAAGGCTTGATCCCCTTTTCCTTGCCCGCATACCGGGTGACCCGGGTCTCCTCGGTCCAGGGACAAAATCCATAGAGGCGCTTCCAGGCCGCCTTGTCCTTGGGGTCCAAGTTGAACCAGTGGATTCCGTGGGGGCTGGCTGCGGTCTCGATGGGGCGCGCGCCCGTAGTGCCGAACTCATAAAAGTCAATGGCGCCCTGGGTCAGAGCCTTGCCCCCTGCGCCGTGGCTGGGCAGCCGAACCACCACGCAATCTTTCAAGGTCAAACCACCAAACGCCAAGCCTCCCTGAATTATGTTGTTTATGGTGGTGGAGCCAGGAATCTGTCCCACCCGTTTCCCCTTTAGCTGAGACACTTTCTTGATGCCCGAGTCACCCCGGGTGTAGAACCCGACAAACAGGTTGCCACCCCGCCAGGCCATACGAACGGGCTGGGGACCCCAGGTGGGTTTGGCGAAATCGCCGGTGCCGTGAGAAACGAACCAGCCGGTAGCGCCGGTCACTATACAGAAATCCACCTCGCCGGCCCGCAAGGGCAGTATGCGGCCCACATCGTTGCCAGCGGGCACCACCCTTGTCGTGATTCCCGAGACCTTTTGAACTCCCTCGGCAATGCCGGCCGAAAAGACGAATGCCTGGCTGCCGACCCCATAGGTGGTTATGCTCACCTCCTTGGGCGCTTTGGCCTCGGCCAAACTAGAGTTGATTACCAATGAAGAAACAACAAATAACGCGGCAATCACCACAAACCAGACTTTTTTCCCTCTCATTCTCCTCCTCCGTATTTAAAGATTACCAGTGATGGTAATGGGACCGCTGGGCATTCTTTATTCCTCAACCAAACTCCTAACCTCCTTGATATAGGCCCGGCTGGTCGCCGCGAAGTCACCTCCGATGATGAAATCATGCTCACATCCGTGGTCATATATTCTCATCAACGGTAACTTGAAATTGTTGTTCTAAATGGTGCGCTTGGCCCCTAAAGCAACTTTGAGCAGGATACATTGCCGTCGTTGTCTGACGTTGTTCTCCACAAAGATGAAAACATAAATATACTAATTGGAAACTTCAGTCAAGATAAAAATTCTTGTGCCCGCGTGCCTGCGATTACTATTTTAGTATTTAACTATATGTTATTTAAGTCTTTAATATACTTTGGCCAGTTCTGGTGTCCAGCCAATCCAAACAGACCATGAAACTATTTAGTTGCCTAATTGGAAATTTAACCTGAGCCGGCCTGAAAAAGCAGATCAACTTGCTGGTCTGAGAATCACCCCTACGGTGAGCTTTCGCGTCAAGGCCCCCTGAATCCAGACTGATCCTGGCCCCGGGCAAGCAGGGATTGACTCCACTTCTTTGGCGGACAAAACGCTCCCAGAAGCGAACCCCGGGAAAAGGGCCTGGCGGCTCGACCGTTTCCCGGGTTATAAAGGTTGCTGAGTCCAGGCAGAGGAACTTACTCAAGACAATCAATAGAGAACCGAAATGTCAGAATACAACATAGCTTTGATTCCCGGCGACGGGGTGGGTGGCGAGATCAGCAAAGAGGCTGAGAAGATTCTGTTGGCTGCGGCACAAAAACACGGCTTCTCGATCCGGACCCAAACCTTCGACTGGGGTTGCGACCGCTTTTTGGCCAGCGGCGAGATGGCCCCGGCTGACTGTTTGGATATCTTAGGTGATTTTGATTCCATTTTCTTGGGATGCATCGGCGATGCCGCCAAAGTGCCTGACCATGTCTCCCTGGCCATGCTGCTCAAAATCCGCAAGGGCTTTGATCAGTGCGTGAATCTAAGACCCATAAAGCTCTATCCGGGCGTGGAAACCCCCATACGCACGGCCACACCGGAACGGGTGGATTTCGTGGTGATCCGCGAAAACACAGAAGGCGAGTACAGCAACCAGGGAGGAATCTTCAAGCCCGGCACCAAGGACGGGTTGGCCTTGCAAACCGCGGTCTTCACCTATAAAGGCTGTGAGAGGGTGATCCGTTACGCGTTTGAACTGGCCGCCAAGCGGGGAAAACAGGGCTTGGTCACCAATTGCACCAAATCCAACGCCCTCTCCTATTCCATGGTGTTTTGGGATTCCGTGTTTCAAGAGGTGGCCGCAGAATTTCCCCAGGTCAAAACCGACATGGCCCTGGTGGACGCCATCACCATGTGGTTCGTCAAAAACCCGGAGCATTTTGACGTGGTGGTCGCCTCCAATCTGTTCGGCGACATCATCACCGACCTGGGGGCCATGCTGCAAGGCGGCATGGGCTTTGCCGCAGGCGGCAATATCAATATAGACAACGACCACCCATCCATGTTCGAGCCCATACACGGCTCGGCCCCCAAATACGCCGGCAAAGGCCTGGTCAATCCCATCGCCTCCATTGAGGCCATACGCATGATGTTGGAGCACTTGGGCGAGAACGAGGCAGCCCGCGACATCCAGAGGGCGGTGATGCAGGTGCTCAGCCAAGGAAAGATCAAGACCCGGGACATGGGCGGGACCGCCAAGACCCATGAAATGGGCGAAGGCGTAAAAAAGGCTCTATTAAAAGAATAAGAGCCATATCTTTTGAAGAGCCGATTGTAAGCCCAAAAGACCGGAGGGAACCGCCCCGGCTTTTGCGGAGGGCCGAGCCTGTAAACCCCCTGACAAGCCTTTTAAACGCATCTTGGAACAAGGCCGCGCTCGACACCAGCAACCTGCCCGGGCTGCCGGAGTGGGTGGCCACGGACATCTCCGGCCGCAAAATCAGGGCGGCCTTAGATCCCTACAACATCGTGAGTCCCCAGGATCTGCTTGACGCCGACGCCAAGATAGGCCGCTACGGTAACGTCCATCCCTCGATGTGAGGCGAGGCTCCGAGCCTCACAGGCTGATCCCGGCCGTCAGTGGAAAGACCCGGGCATGATGGTTTTAGGCAGAAACAAAAATAAGTCCTGCCAGATCACGCCGATGATGATAATGACCAGGGCCATGATGAACATGGGCAGGATGGCCACAAAGGCCCTGGGGGCGGAGATGTTCCCGATCTGGGAGCCTATCAAAAGGCAGATGCCATAAGGCGGGGTCACCATGCCCAGGGCCAGGGTCAGGTTGACGATCAGGCCCAGGTGAATGGGGTCCAGTTTGGCCGCCTCTCCCAGGGACTGGATAATGGGCATGAAAATAATGATAGTGGCGATGGGGCTTAGAAAAGTCCCTACTATCAAAAGGCAGACAATGATCATGGCGTAGACCCCATAGTATGAGGTGGTCATGCCCAAGATCCAAGACGAGACCATGTTGGGGGCGTCCAGGTAGGAAATGAGCCAGCCCATGATTCCGGCGGCGGAGACGCAGAACATGGGCAGGGCATAGCCGATGGCGGCCTCGGAAAAAATCTTAGGAAGCTGCCGCCACTTTATGTCCCGGTATACGGTGAAGACCAAGACAAAACCATAGGCCACGGCAATGGCTGCGGCCTCGGTGGCAGTATAGATGCCGGCGGTGATGCCGCCCAAGATAATCAGGGGCAACAGCAAGGGCGGGATGGCGCCGAAGGTGACCTTGGCCTTTTGCGTGAAGGTTATTTTTTCACTGCGGGGATAGTCGTATTTGCGGGCCCGGTAATAGCAGTAGAACATTTGGGTAAGGCCGATGAGCACGCCGGGCACCACTCCGGCCCAGAACAAGGCCCCGATGGATATCTGGGCCAAGGCGCCGTAGATGACCATCATGATGCTGGGGGGGATGATAACCCCCAGGGTGGAGGAGGCGGCGGTGACGGCCACGCTGAATGGTTTGTCAAAGCCGGACCTAACCATGGTGGGTATCATCATGGAGCCGATGCCGGCGGTGTCCGCAGCGGCGGACCCGGAAAGGCCGGCAAAAAGCATGCTCACCATGACGTTGACATGACCCAGCCCTCCCCGGATCTGTCCCACCCAGGCGTTGGAGACCCCCACCAGGCTGTTGGTGATGCCGCCGCTGTTCATCAACTGACCCAGGAGCATGAAAAAGGGAACCGCCAACAGGGGGAAGGAGTTTATGCCCGCGAACATCTGGTTTATCACCGACATCAAGGGCAGCTCCAGTTGTAGAATGACCAGAAGCGAGGACATAGCCA
>JASFOZ010000079.1:0-11735 GCA_050116255.1 Desulfarculaceae bacterium | reverse complement strand
AGCAGCTATCCCAGTCAGTGCTGGGCGGGCAAATACCGTCCCAGATGCAGGGCCTGGTGGGGAACTGGCAGGGCGGGGTGGGCTCCATGGAGGCCCTGGGCCAGCGGCTGTTCAGCTTTTTAGAAATGGGCGCCCAAGATACCCTGGGCATGGTGTTCAGCGGCGAGATATCCAACCTGGGCGGCCTCTGGGACCAGGTGCTTTCAGGCATGGAACGCTCCCTGGCCTGGCTCAAGCGCAGGACCATGGAGGCGAGTGCGGCACTGTGCCATGCACTGAAAACAAATAGATCTTGCTTTTACTCGATAGCTCCTATTCTGCAATCTTGACTATTTAAGTTTCTTGATAGGCTCTCTTGTTGAAATTCTAACCACTGGTTCTCCGGCGTCGTCTCTCAAATCTATGGATGGCCCCGAAGTGTTAAAGTTAAAAACAAGCGAGGCTTTCTTTTGGTCCTTGCGAGCAAGAAACCTCCTTCTAGGATTTATATTCGTAACAAACTTGATGGAGGAGCTATTTTCGTTTTCTATGAATCTTATCAGAGAGCGGCTTCCATAATAAAGGGCAGGGCTAAGGTCTTCATCAAATCCAAACGATAAACTAGTAAGATCCTTTACCAACTGCATTATTCCAAAATTAGTGCTTTTGTCAGAATTATATATATACATATAGCTCTCCCCCTTTTTTTGGGGGGAATGAAGCCCCGGGTACCCAAAGTATACTGTGGTTCCTTTATTTTGTATAAACATATTAATTGTTTTCTTACCATCGTTACGTAGAAAATAAGCCTCTACCTTCTCGCCGTCCATTCCCAAAACGATGCGTTCTCTTCCTTGATCGTCTATGATGCTTAGTTTTTTGGTTTTAATCTGATTTTTTACATCATCAGCCACCGCCAGAGAGGATATCGTTGAGCCCAGGAAAGCACAAAAAATCCCCCACAAAGATATAAGCGCGATATTAATAGCAATCTTGTTCTTTAGCATTTCCCCCTCCTTTCATAATGAGAGAATGTTAGCATCGCTGAAGATGGAGATCAAGCAACAAATTCAGGGAATAACTTCCAACAAAATTCTAACTATATTTCACTAGGAAACGGTTCTCTTTCCCTGCCCAAAATAATTAAGTATGCTCTCAGGGGTTATACTTTTATCCTGGAGAATAGAATGAGCCAAAACAACAAAATAAGCATGGAAATAGAAGGCAGAATAATTCTGCATAATCAGTTCGCAAAAATTGCTACCGAAATTAATCGACAGTTAAATAAACCAATAGAAAAAGTTTTTCTCGCTGCGACATCTAAGCAAGTAGAAGATTTTCGCAAAGCCAATGTGGATTTATATAGTACTCACAGGACAGGATTGCAAAAAACGCAAGAATTAATGGATAGGCTGCCTCATCATTTCATGAAGTTTAAGGACTACGGAGATTATATAAAGAAACGAACGCTGGAATTGAATGAATCATCAAGCATTTATGCTGGCCTGATAAGTGGTGCATTTTCCGATCCGAAGATAATAAACAAACTATCCAATACTCTGAAAATACCGGCCAAAATGCTTTCCAGCTATTTGAAAGGCACACTTCTTGACTACGGAATAAACGCCCTTAAATTGTCTTCAAAATTTGCCAATAAAACTAAGACTGACCGTGACTTTGCTGAATGGCGATTTCTCGAAGGTAAAAAAGAAAATATAGATTATTTTCAGGAAATAATAAAGAATAAAAACTGGTCGGAGGGATTGGGTATTCGAAGCGAAATAGTACGGGCACTCAGCGCAATAGCAACGCACCAATTTTCTCCAGTTTCTGGTATGAAATTCCAGAAAGAGTATGCAGCTCAGTCATTGAGTCTCCTTGATGCAGCTCATCAACTTGTATCCAGTAGCAGCGATTTAAGGGATTTGTTTGGAAACTATTTTATTGAGCAAAAGCGGCAATTGGGTACAGAGGAATTTTTGCAGAAGCTAATGCAAACTAGGCAGGCTACTGATTCCTTAAAGCGGGGAGTCGCTGGCCTGGAGAAGACCTGTGTGAGCGCATACCAAAATATGTCGGGCAAGGTGGGTCAACTTGCCAATGAAACGGGAAAATTCGCTAGCGATATTTATGGAAGCGGGGGCTCCCTGACCGCAGCCATTAGCGGCGCTGAAAATGATTTTAGCGGCGCAATGGGCAGCATGGGCGAGAAGACCCGGGCCTTCGGGGGCTCGGTGGATGCGGTGTCGTATTTAACCCAGTCCGCATTTGCGTTCATGTCCGACCGGGCTCTGGGATTCTTTGACGACGTGGAATACGGCGCCGAGCACGTGCTCAGGGGCATATTCACCGGGGAGATCAACAGTCTGGAGGATGTCTGGGACGGCCTCATGGACGTGTTTCAGGGCTCCTTTGACAGCATGCTAAACGACATCGCCTCTTCCTTGGCCCACTGGGCCACCAGCGCCCTGACCGACACGGCCAAGGCCGGGATCAACAGCCTGCTCGGCGAGATCGGCCTGCCCGGCATGGGCGGTTCGGGCACGGTGCTGACCATACCGGGCATAGCAGGCGGCAACTTCCCCATCAGCATGGGCGGCGGCTATCCCATGAACCTCATTGGCGGGCAGAGCCTGGCCATGCCCGGGGGAGGCAATTTCACCCTTCCCGGCATGGGAGGGGGAGGCGGCGGATTCGGCAACAGCCTTTTTGATATGGGGCCTTTGTATGTAACCGCACCTTCAACGGTAATGCCCGCCTTCAGCCCCACCATGGGCGCGCCCACCCTGGCGCAGTGGTCCGCCTGGGACGCGGCCACGTCCGGCGGCGCGGGTTTCTTCGGCCAGGGCGGCTGGGCCGGGACCGGCCTCACCGGGGCCGGGGCGGCCATGACCGGCATCGGCGGCGCCCTTACAGGCTGGCAGGTTTCCCAGATGCTCTGGGGGCAAGGCGCCGGCTCTCAGATAGGCGGTGCTGTGGGCGGCGCTGGAGGCGGTATTGCCGGTGCGGCTATCGGGACCGCAGTTATGCCGGGCATCGGAACCATGGTCGGCGCTATGTTGGGCGGAATGATGGGCGGTGCGGGCCTGGGCGGCCTGGGATCCCTGTTTGATGAAGACAAGGCGCGCGAGGCCATCGAAGCCTTTGAGAGGTTTCAGGACAACTTGGGGGCGGGCGTCTCTTCCTGGGAAGATTACTCCTCCCTGGTGAGCGATTTCCACAAGAGCGACAACCGCGCCAGCCAGATGATAAGTTCTGAAGAGCTCCGGGCCATGGCCCTCGAGCAGGGCATGTGGTACGCGCCCGATGCCTACGAGGTCAGCCACCTGGGCGGCCAGATGGACGAGGGCTATTGGATGGCCGAGGGCATGGGCATGGGGGACATGGCCGGAATGGCCGACCCCGAGGCCCTGACCCTCTTCCGTGAGGCCATGGCGGGCATAAACGAGGACCTCGGCCCCATAGCCACAGGGCTGCAGGGCGTGTTTGAAGGCCTGGACGTGATGAACATGTCCGCCACGGAGGTGGCCGCCACCCTGGGAGATGCCCTGAACCCGGCCTTGCAGATCGAGAACCAGCTCACCGAGAGCCTGAACGAGGGCATGAGCCTCATGGACGCCCACAAGCAGGCGCTCTCAGGCACCATAGAGACCCTGCTGGGTTCGGTCAATATGGAGGCTGACACCCAAAACCAGATGGTGGACCTGCTCATGCGCGAATCCGGCACCGTGGATGAGCTCATGGGCAAATACACCCGCTATCAGGAGATTGTGCAAACCCTGCAGAACGCGCATCAGCTCAGCAAGGACGAGGTGGTGGCCCTGGTGGAGGAAGGGCGCGGCCTGCGCGGCGAACTGGGCATGCAGCAAACCGACTTCCAAAACCTGGACAAGTCGGTCAAGGACATCACCACGGCGATCACCGAGCTTGCCAAGCAAATCAAAAAACTGGAAAACAAGGAAATCACCATAACCGCTAATTTCGTTACGGAAGGAGCAGAGAACATCGAAGGCAGCCACTCCGGAGGCCTGATGTATCACAGCGGGGGCATGGTGCCGGGCGGGTCCCTGCCCGGGGTGTATGCAAACTGGCCCCGCTACCACACCGGCGCCCGGGTGAGCAAGCTGGCCCATGACGAGGTGCCCATCATCTTGCAGCGCGGCGAGTACGTGGTGCGCCGGGATTCGGTGAACGCCAGCACCCTGCCCCTGTTGCAGGCCTTGAACCAGAGCGGCGGCGCGGGTCTGGACTTTGCCTCCGAGCGCCCGGTGAACCTGCATGTGGAGGTGCACGGCAACATCCTGGGCGGCGAGGAGAACATGAACGAACTGGCCCGGGTCATTGAGTCCAAGCTGGTGGAGCTGGATCAGGCCCGCATGTAGGCCTGGCCTGGTTTTGGTAGGGGGAAGCTATTTCTTTGCGGTACACTAATAAACTATGCGGAGAGCATCGCTGCTACAAACGGCAAGGGGACATGGATTATGAGGCTGCGCCTGCCTGTGGGGGTATTGGTGTTGTTGGCTATGACCATGGCCGGGTGCTTGCAGCCCCGGCCCTTTGACGAAAAGGCCTGGCAGGAGCGCACCAACGCCGCCCCGGTCAGCAGCCTCTACGCCCCCCACCAGGGGCCGGACGGCAGCTTTTTCAATCCCTGGATGCGCTATGAAAAGTCGTTCTGGGACTTTCTGCGCTGGCGCTTCTCCACAAACAGCACCGCCCACCTGGGGGACTACGACCCGCCCACGCCCACGGTGGCCAATGACGGCGCTTACCTGCGCGACCCCCAGGCCCCGGACTCCATTACCTGGGTGGGCCACGCCACCTTTATCCTGCATCTCCAGGGCCTGGCGATCATCACCGACCCCATGTTCAGCTACCGGGCCTTTCTCATCCCCCGGCGGGTGCCCCCGGCCCTGGGCCCGGAGGCGGTGCCCAAGGAGGCGGTGGTGCTGATCAGCCACAACCACTACGATCACCTGGACGCGGACAGCGTGGCCGCCCTGGGGGACCGGGCCTTGTTCATCTGCCCCCTGGGCCTGGGGGACCTGCTCAAGGAGATGGGTGCGCAGCGGGTTAAGGAGGTGGACTGGTGGCAGCGGGTGGAGGTGCAGGGCGCGGTCATCACCGCATTGCCGGTGCAGCACTGGTCCCGGCGCCTGGGCCAGTCCGCCAACCAGAGCCTGTGGTGCGGCTATATGATCGAGCGCGGCGGCCGCCGTATCTTCTACGGGGCCGACTCGGGCTACTTCATCGGCTTTAAGGAGATCGGCCGCCGCTTCCCCGGCATGGACGCCGCCCTGCTGGGAGTGGGCGCTTACGAGCCCCGCTGGTTCATGCACTACACCCACATGGACATAGCCGAGACCCTGCGGGCCTTTATGGAGCTGGGCGCGCGCCGGCTGATCCCCACCCAGTGGGGCGTGTTCGACCTGGGCGACGAGCCCGTGGCCTGGCCGGCGGAGGATTTGCGCAGGCAGGCGCAAAAGCAGCCCGAGCTGGCCGGGCGGGTGGAGATCATGCCCGTGGGCGGCAGGTTGATCCTGGAGTAGCGGCCATGCCAACCGCCGCCTGTCCGGTGGGGCGCGAACTGCTGCTCCAATAAGGCCGGGCTGCACCTCGCCCTGCCTGCCGGTCAACTGCTATTTATCTGGGATAATCAGCCTCTGGCCGGGCATGAGCCTGGAGCCGGAGATGCCGTTGGCGCGGCGCAGGGCGGCGATGCTCACACCGTTTTGCTTGGCTATGAATGAAAGCGTGTCCCCGGATTTGACCACCCACTCGCTGTTCTTGGGCTGGGGTCCCGGCCCCAGAGTCTGCAGCTTGGCCGAAACCTGGGGGCCTTTGCCTTTGGGGATCTTTATGGCCTGGGTTCCCCGGGGCAGATAATATCCCCGGATCTCAGGATTAAGCTCCTTCAGCTCGCGCACGGTGCTGCCCGAGGCCATGGCCAATTGGCGCAGGTGCAGAGGCCGCCGCAGCTTCAGGGTGACCCGGTCCGCGGGGATGGGCTGATAAAGGTGCGATTTGGGAAGAACGTAGCCATAGCGCCCGGGATCTTTCAAGATTATCTTGGCCGATAAGATGCGGTAGACGTAGCGCATGGTTTCCCGGGGCAAATAGAGGTGGTAATAGTCGCTCACCCCTTGCTCTTTCATCTCCCTTTCCACCCGGTTTTCCCCGCAGTTATAGGCGGCCATGGCCAGGGTCCAGGAGCCGAACTTCGTGTAGAGGTTCTTTAAATAGGCGATGGCGGCCTGGGTTGATTTCTCGGGGTTGTGGCGGTCGTCGAACCAGCGGTTGCGGCGCAGTCCGTAGCGGCGGCCGGTGCCTGGTATGAACTGCCACAGGCCCGCCGCCCCGGCCACGGAGCGGATCCTTTTTAAAAGGGCGCTTTCGGCCACAGCCAGATATTTGAGGTCATTGGGCAGGCCCGCTTCCTCCAGCCTTTTGGAAATATAAGGAAAGTAGCGGCTGGCCCGTTTGAGCCACATAACCATCTGGGCCTGGTCATAGACCGCTATGGTGAACTCCCGGTCCAGCATCTCGGCTACAAAGGGCAGGTTTAGGGGCACCGGCTCGCCGCACAGATCAAGCTTGTCCGGGGGGGTGTGTATGAAATAGGGCGGGGCCTGGATGGGCCCCTTCACCTTCTGTGGTTTTGGCTCCTGAGGAGCGGGCTCGGCAGGATCAACGGCCAGGGCCGGGTTCCAAAGGCTGAAGCAGATAATCGTGGCCAGCAAGGCAAGGCCCAAGCATCTATGGCAGACTTTCACGCCCCCTCCTCCTTTGCAAAATGACTATAACCGGTGAATGCAATGTCCCGAAGCTCTCCTTGCGGGTTTTTGAGCATCACTCCCTCATCACTACTGATGGTCCCCACCCGGGTCAGGCCCAGACCCGGTTCGGCTTCCGCCACCCCCCGGGCCAAGGCGGGCAAATCCTCCGGCGCACAAGTCAAAAGCAATTCAAAGTCTTCGCCGCCACACAGGGCCCAGTGTAGAGGATCAGCGCCCATCTCTTTTGCCGCCCGACTCATTGCCGGGGCCAAGGGTATCCGGGTCTCTTCCAGCAATGCCCCCACGCCCGAGGCCTGGCACATGCGGGCCATATCCGTGGCCAGGCCGTCGCTGATGTCCATCATGGCATGCACCAATCCGCTCTGGGCCAGAGCCAGGCCCGCCGCCACCCGGGGATGGGGCCGGAGGTGGGCGGCGGTCAAGGGCTGGGCCCGGGGATCATCCGCCGGCCGGCCGGCCTGGAGCCAGGCCAGGCCCGCAGCCGCAGACCCCAGGACGCCGGTCACACACACGGCGTCGCCCTCGCGGGCGCCTGAGCGCAGCACGGGTCCTGCTTTTGTGGCAGCGCCCACCAGGCACAAGTTTATCACCACCTGGGGCGAGGATACAGTGTCACCCCCTGCCAGGCGCAGGCCATGGGTCCGCCCCAGGCCGTCCAGGCCTTTAACCAGCTCGGATATAAAACCGGCCTGGGGACGTCCCGGCAGCCCCAGGCTCAAAAAGCCCCAGCCCGGACGCGCACCCATGGCCGCCAGATCGCTCAGGTTGGCGGCCATGGCCCGGTGGCCCAGGTCCTGGGGGCTGACGAACTGCAAATCAAAGTGGACCCCCTCCACCAGAAGGTCGGTGGTCACGCAAAAGAGCCCGCTGCCCAGGCGCAGTACCGCGGCGTCATCGCCCATACCCACGCGCAGGTCACCGCCCGAACCGCCGGCCAGGGATTCAATAAGGCGGACCGCCTCCCCTTCGCTCAGGCCGGAGGGAGAGGAAGGCGATGCCATGGCTTGCCCCTAGGAGCGCTCGTCCACGGCATAGAGGTAGCTGAGCAGGGGTGGTTCATAGTCGAATAGCTCTTCATCTTTGAAGAAGCGGGCCACCTCGGCCTGGGCGGTCTGGGGAGAATCACTGGCATGGACCAGATTGGCCTGCATGGACATGCCCAGGTCGCCGCGGATGGTTCCGGGTTCGGCCTGGCGGCTGTTGGTGACTCCGCAAAGGCGGCGGCAGACCTCCACCGCCTCCAGACCCTCCAGGCACAGGGCGATGACCGGGGTGCGGCTCATGAACTCGGTGATGGTGGGGAAAAAGGGTTTGTCAGCCAGATGGCTGTAGTGCTCCTGTAAAAGGGCGTCGTCTAAGTGAACCATCTTTATGCCCGCAATTTTGAGCCCCTTTTCTTCGAAGCAGCCCAGGACCCGGCCCGCCAGGCCCCGGGCCAGGGCATCTGGCTTGATCAATATCAAGGTGCGTTCCACGAAAAAACCATCCTTCCTAACTGGTTGGAATATTTGTTGCTCTCTGAGGCCGTTTTTCAGCCCCTGCAATTACCGCATGCCTTAGCCGGGTTGTCAAGGCATGCCGGTGAGGTTGTCTGGGGCAGGGACCAGCCGCCGGGTGCAGGCCTGGTCGCTTTAAAGTGGTTTTGGCGCTGCTTTGGAGATAGGGCCCGGTGGCGGAGATTCGGTTTCCGCCGCCGGGCCCTAAGGTCAGCAAAAGGCGTCAGGGTTGGTCCTGGTTCAAGGTTTCTGGTTCCTGGGGAGACGGCAACAGGTTCGGCTCGCCCTGGCTGATGGAGATCCGCCCCCGGTCTTTGCGGCGCCGCTGGCCGTCTTTGCCGTGAACCAGGCGGTCCAGGGCTTTCACCATCTTTTGCAGGAATTCGGCCTGGCCGGCCAGCTCTTCTGAGGCGGAGGCTGATTCTTCGGCATTGCTGGCCGTTTGTTGGGTGACTTTGTCTATTTCAGAGGCGGCCTGGCGGATTTGGTCCACCCCAGTGGCCTGTTCATCCGAGGCTATCGCGATCTCGCTTACCAAGACGGCGATCTGGGAGGATTTTTCCTCTTGCTTACGAAAGGTCTCCTGGGTTGTGGTTACCAGCTTGGAGCCTTTTTGGATCTTGTCTCCGGTATCTTGGATCAGCTCCTGAGTCTGGGTGGCGGCCTCAGCCGCGCGCATGGCCAGTGCCCTCACCTCGTCGGCCACCACCGCGAAACCGGCGCCCGCCTCACCGGCCCGGGCCGCCTCCACGGCGGCGTTGAGGGCCAACAGGTTGGTCTGAAAGGCAATTTCATCGATGGATTTTACGATCTTGGCGGTCTCGCCGGCTGCCTCTGCCTGCTGCTGCATTGAATCCACGGTATCTTCCATGGCCTTCACAGACTGCTGCATTATTTCTTTGGATTCCTTCATGGCGGTGTCAGCGGCGGTGGCGCTTTCGGCGTTTTCCCTGGCCCTGGACCGCATATCCTCAAGGGCGGAACTGGTTTCCTCCAGGGAAGACGCCTGCTGACTGGCGCCTTCAGCCAGTTGCTGTGAAGATGTGGAGATTTGGTTTGCAGCCGAGGCCACTTGCTCGGCGGCCTGGTTTATCTCACCCAGGGTGCGGTTGATTGGTTTGACGGTGCTGTTGACCACCAGCCATATAATGGGAACCGCCAGCAGGATGCAGCCCAAGAAGATGAGCGTCAAAATGATAATCATGTCTAGGGCATTGGCGTCTGAGATGGCCTTGGAGTAAAAGACTCCCAAGGCGGCGGTATAGCGGCCCTGGCTGTAAATGGGCAAGGCGCCGCGAAAATACTCTTCTTTGCCCACCTTCACCTCGTCCATGAGTGTGGTCTGCTTCAGTAATTGCCAGCCATTTTGTTCTGAAGGCAGCTTCAGGGCGCCCAGAGTACGGCCGCCGGGCAAGGTCCCCTGCAGAAGGTTTTTGCCGCCATAGATATTAACCAGGGTTCCGGACAGTTTGGACATTCGCTGGGCAAAGTGGAGATCCAGGCGCTGGATGGTCAACACAAGCCCTATCTGTCTTTTGAAGGCTTTGTCCGCTTTTTTATCATATATTTCGGCGACGATGGGGTCGTAGGCCACCAGGCAAAGGTGCTTGTCTATGACTTCGAATCGCCTTGTAGGTTTGCTGACGAAAGAGTCGATCTTGTGGATATTGGAGATCTGGCCTTTGGTGGCCTTGCGCCAGATTTCGTTGTTAAGGGTGGTGCCGGTTTTCAATTTTAGATGGACCGCTTTGGGGTCGGGATAACCGTAGAGATACCCCAAATATGTCTGGCCGTCGGCTTCGATCCTGCTATAGGCGACTACATCGCGGTCTTTGTCATAGATAATGGCCTGCCAAATATTGCCGGCCAAGCTCATGCTGTACATGGTCTTGACCGCGTCTTGGTAGCTTCCGGCGAACCCTTCGAATATTTCCTTTTCTTTTTTATTGTCCAGAAAAAGGATCATCTTATCGCTGAAATCGCCTGACTTGTTCATGGATACCGCATATTGCAACACGAGCTTCTGTTTAAGGGAAAGGTCGTCGCGGATGATGTTATAGGCGGTGTCGATTATTTTGTGGGAAGCGTCCTTGTTTTGGTCGCTAATGGTAATGTAGGCGCCGACGGTGGAAAGGCAAACCACCAATGCCAGCACACCCAGGGTGACTAAAATGATTTTAGTTCTTAATTTCATGGGGCATCCTCTGCTGATTGCAAGCCATAGTAAGATCGAACCTGATTACTTTCAGCTTGCCGCCGCATTATATTATTCCAGGGGGATGGGGCAGCAAGATGCCTACCGGCGGGCCAAGGTTCACCGGTAGACTTAAATCGGCGTATATATAATAACTTCATCGACAGGCATTTGACAAAGCTAAAATATCTAAAAAAGGGAAAATCCCCGGAAAAGTTGAGGGATCTCCCCCTAAGAGATTTTAGACAGACAATTAGGCAGACAAGATGGAGGTAATGGCTGCTGTAAATGAACCTGGACTAAGGTTTTTTCTGGCGCAGAAAAAGGTCTAGCTGGAGAGTTCCTAAAACTATATGATCCTGACAGTGTCCATAATGACCGCTTAACTAAAGGCCTAGATGCACTCGGGCGTGATTTGGTGACAGGCCTTGCCGCCCCGCTTGAAGATGCCGCATACAGTCGCCTTGCCGCCAGCCCCCGCTGCGCCCGGCCCTTCTGAGTTTGAAGCAGGATTCATCGGCTTCTATCTGACCCCGCAAGGATGATTGCACTGATACATTTAGGCGCTACGGATTCAGATCAAGTTTAGGCAAAGGTTTATGGTGTTGCGATTGAGACTGGTGAAAAGAGCGGTTTTTTCATATTTAATATTCAAGGGTAAATAGTGAGCCGACTCTTAGAATTTGGCTTTATGAATTTTTGAACGGCACGCTCACTTTTTTTCATATATTGATAATCTTCGATTGAGAATCCTTGAACAAAAAAACCACGCTCAGTTTCAGCAAGCCTTATGAATTTCGGGATTCGAAATCGGTACGGCTGCACCAAAGCCATTTGGGCTTGGTGAGCGGGGTGCTTTGCAGCACCCCGCCGGTATTTAGGCGCATAGCCCCTGGGTTGACCGCACCTGCTATCTTCCCGGGGCCTTTCACCTCGGAGCCACGAAAATGAGCCGGTTTGAATCAGCCCCAGTTAAATGAGAACTTCGCCGTCCTTGGTCTCTACCTTTTCCTCCTCTTGGTTGGCCGCCCGGTAATCTTCTGCAAACTCCAAAGCTTGGCTTATCAGGCCTTGCCCGATGACAGGTGATCTGGGGTCGCCGAATATGGCCACCCCCCCGGTGGACCAGACCACGGCAAAAGTGGGCTCACGGCGGTTGGGGGCATTGACCCTGAGCCCGCAGGTTGTGTCCAAGCTGGCGATGAATACCGCCATACCCTGGCCTTGGCTGGCCTTTATGATATGGGGCGCCAAAGCGAGATGGAACCT
>JASFOZ010000078.1:0-11736 GCA_050116255.1 Desulfarculaceae bacterium | reverse complement strand
GGATGAAGGCGTGGACCTGAAAGCCAGCCGGGAGCAGCTCTTGAAACTGGTGGAGGAGGATCAGTAAGCCATGGCCTTCCGTTTCCGCCTGCAGTCGGTGCTGGACCACCGCCGCCATCTGGAAGACATGGCCATGGCCTATCTGGCCGAAAAACTGGGAGCGCAAAAAGAGTGTGAAAACCAGTTGAGCTGGCTGGCCGGGGAATTGCTAAGGGCCCGGGATGATCTGATCCAGCGCGAGACCTCTGGCATGCCGGCCAAGGAGTACGCCTTGGCCAATGAGTACGTAACCGTCTTGCGCCTGCAGGTTCTCAGGCAAAAGTCCCGCCTTCCCATGCTCCAGGCGGACACCGAACAGGCCCGCCAGAAGCTGGTCGAGGCCACCAGATCCCGCAAGGTTTTGGAGATACTGCATAATAAACATCTTGCCCGCTACCAGAAGCAGCAGCTAAAGATGGAGCAAAACATATTGGATGAGGCGGCGGTGGGCGCCTATGTGCGCAGGGAAGGGCCATGAAAAAACCATTAAAAGACAGATATTTTAAGGTGACCGGATTCGCCCTGTGGGCGCTGATCCCGGCCCTGGCCCTGATGACAGCCGGGTTTTCCTGGACGCTCGATTCGGCTCCGGTGTGGGCCCAGAGCAAAAAGGAAGCCGCCAAAACGGCTCCCAAAGAGGAAAAGGCCCCGGCAAAACCAGACCCAGAGGTTAAAGCCGGTCAGGATCAACAGGCTGTTCCCACAACCGGCTTTGAGATGCGCAAGCAGTTCCTCCTTTTGGAACAAAAGCGCGCCACCCTGGCCTTGGAAAAGGCCCGCCTGGACCAGGAGCGCCAGGAACTGGAACGCCTGGACCAGGAAGTAAGCGAACGTCTGGCGAAACTGAAAAAAGTCAAGGCCGCCATGGAGCGCCTGGTCTCCCCGGAATAGGCAAAGGGTGGATTTTGGTCAATGGGTAAAGCAATGCCGAAAAGACGAGCCGGAAAAAAATGGAATTTGGGGATGCCCCGCCTGCAAACCGTGCTTACCGTGGGCCTGGCGGCCAAGGTGGCGGGATTGGCCCTGGCCGTGTTTTTGTCCTGGCCCGCCTTGGTGAGCGGCCCCACCCCGGTCCGCGCCCAGGAAAAAAAGGCCCCCGCCCAAAAAGAGGCCCAAAAAGAAAAACCAAAAAAGGCCAAGGCCTCTACCCAAAAGGACCCGGGAAAAACTACGGAGGACAAGGCCCCCCCAGTGGCTGAAGCCCAGATCGACCCACGCCTCTTCAGGTTGTTGGAGGACAAACGCAAAGAGCTTAAGCAGCAAGAAGAGCAGATCGAACAGCAACGCCGGGACATCCAAAAACTCAAGGCCCGGGTCTCTAAAAAAATAAAAGAGCTACAGCAACTGCAAGGTATGGTGGAGAGTCTGGCCCAGCAAGAGAAGAAACAAAGGCGAAAAAGGGTCTTGCAGTTGGTCAAGGTACTCAGCAATATGCGGCCTCCCGCCGCCGCCGCAGTGGTATCCAAGCTTGACGAGCAGATGGCGGTGGAAATATTCATATATATGCAAAGCCGGCAGGCGGGCAAGGTTATGGGCAACCTGGATCCGGAAAAGGCCGCCCGCATAGGCGAACTCCTCACCCGCCGCAAAAAAGCCCAGGCCGCTGCCCGGGCCGCCAGCGAGGCTACCGCGAAAATTCCGCCAGTGCCCAATCTCCCCAGCGCCGATAAGAAGAAAAAATGATCCCCAGTTCTGTGGGCTGGCCGCTGGGGATCGCCTTTTTCATAACCAATCCCCACTTCTCCGGTTTGGGCAAAGGCTGCAATACCTTGCTTTACCTCTCTCGTTCTCTGCTGCGGGAATATTAATTAACTGCTCGATATATTAATATATTATTAATATAGGCGTCTTGTTTTACTAACCAATCTAAATCCATTATTCAATAATACAATCTCAATTTTCATTTGCGGATTTTCCCCACTTTTACTAGATGAATTAAAGTTTTTGGACATTATACCGATTACTATAAGTAAATCTTGTTAGTTTTAGTAATCAATTCAGGGCCTACGGGACCTGGATTCCACCCCAGCCGCCGTGTTTGGGGAGTTTGAGCCCACCCCCCCGCACCTTGGCTGAGGTATTCAGCCCCAATCACATGGTTCTCCCCAGCGGCCAGACCTCATAGGCCTGAGAGGTTTTTGGACCAGGCAAAGGAGGTAACAATTTGGATGTAGACATCTTTGGTCCTGGCAACATACTGATATATATACTATAATATATATCAAGCCTGGCTCGGGCAGGGGCTTGCTCAAAAAGGCAAGTCTATCCAACCTATGAAGGCGGGTGCCCAAACCGGCAATGCCGGAAGTGCGCGGGCTGACAAAAAACGCACATGCTACGGCAGATATCAGGATCGGGCTACAACAACCTTGGCTACAACCAAGGATTAATTTTTTAACTTTAATTCGAGTAAATCGCTAGCTTTAATAATCTATTGTCCTATCTTTTGCAGGGGATTGTTCGGCCGCTCTAAATGCGGTTGGGCGAGAAACATTTAACGGTCTGTAACTAAAATTTGGGGGCTTTGTTCATAGCCCGGGGCATATTACGGCAACTTTGCTGCCGTGGTTGATGCGCTCACTCACAGCCACCAGCCATGGCCACGAACCTAGAGCATTTAGAGCGGGGAATTGATCCATACTTAATAATCCAATTGTTGCCCCGGTTATCCCAGGCCAAGACTTAAACAAGCATCCAAAAGGACCTACTTTTTAGGCATTGTCCATGGTCTTAAGGCAAAAAAACCAAAAGTCTTTACGGAGAAATTGTGGTGAAAAATTTTCTATCCAGTCGCCTTTTTTTTCGCCCCTGCAAGCACCTCCGCATTGCCTCTCTAAATTCCCAAAACAGATGTATTTTTAATAAGATGTCTAATTTTAAATACTTATTAAAATACGCCCTTAAAAACAACAATACAAATCAACATGGTCTTATTGAAAAAACCGGGTTTGCCCAGGCCAAATACTTGCGTTTCGATCAAAACCTGTTAAATTTTAAACGTGGAGAAAAAAATATATGTAGCCATGCCCCCCTTAAAAGCGATTCTGCCCCAAAAAGCCCCACTTTAATTAGCCTGCTGACAAGCCCCTGCTCAATAGGAGCAAATGTAACCGTACCATGAGTTGAGGTGCGGTCTTTGGCGATCAACGAGGAAGTTTGTGGCTACTAAATTACATTTAACCCATTGGTATATTAGTTATATAGAGAAAACAGGGCTATAAGGGGAGACAACATAGAATCTAAAACGGGCTCATTTTAAGTTGCGAGGATTGCTACCAATTGGGGCGGAGAAATGAGGAAAAGGGCAAAACCCATATTGGCCGCCATGGGCGCAAACAATAAAGGGTGACCAACTGTTGTTTTCGTCGGTAGCGTGAACCCCGCTGAGGTTAACAAATTTTGAATGCAACTTTGATTACACAGGTAATCGCCTGCCCAGGAGGCTGACAATGAAAAAGCTAAAACTTAGCACAAAGCTCTACTGTGGGTTCGCAATGGTGCTTCTAATCATGGCTCTAGTGGCCGGCAACTCTTTGTACTCCGTCGACGGACTTCTCACGGCTGGAAGCAAATACGAGTGGGCCTCAACAAAGAGCATCTTCTTGGTCAACAAGGAAGTGGACCATCTCCGCTGGATCAACACGGTCAAGGATCTTTTTGTCAAGAACCTTAAGACATTGAATGTCCAATTGGATCACACCAAATGCGGATTGGGAAAATTCCTCTACGGCCCCGAGGGCAAGGCCCTGGCCAAGAGTGATTCAGAATTGGCCGGACTGCTCCAGGAGATACTGGATCCCCATAAGATGCTGCACGAATCCGGAAAGCAGATCAAACAGGTCTGGAAACAAAACCATCCCGGGCTGGCCCTAACCCTGGCGAACCGCTTGGATGACCACCGCCGCTGGGCGTCAAGCCTTTCCGAGTCGCTGATTGAAAAAAAACCAGTGACCGTACAGGTGGACCCTGCCAAGTGCGCCTTTGGCAAGTGGCTGGCCAGCAAAGAGGCCTCTAAACTGGTGGCTGCCTGGCCGGAGTTTGCCGAGATCATTAAAAAAGTAAAAGTTCATCATGACAAGCTTCACCAATCGGCCCAGGAGATAAAGACCGCCGCCACCCCTGAGGCCAAATTCAAGCTTTACAGAGACCACACTCTGCCCGCTCTGGACAACGTGGCCAAGCTCTTCGGGCAGGCCCAGGGCCTGGAGACCTCTCTGAACAAGGCGCAGGCTTCGGCCCATAAGATCTTCCAGTCCGTCACCCTGCCGGCCCTGACAGGCACCCAGGAAAAGCTCTTGGGCCTGATCAAGCGCCTGGGTCAAATCCAGCAGGGTGCGCAGGACAACATGCATCAAACCGGCCAAAGGGCCGAATGGACCGCGATAGCCATGTCCGTGGTCGGCATCGTGTTAGGCGTCTTACTGGCCGTGTTCCTTACCCGCATGATCACCAAGCCCATAACCCGGGTGGTGGAAGGCCTAACCGCCGGGTCTGACCAGGTTTCTTCGGCCTCGGGCGAGGTCTCCTCCTCCAGCCAGACCTTGGCCGAGGGGGCTTCCGAGCAGGCCGCCGCCTTGGAAGAGACATCCGCCTCTTTGGAGGAGATGGACTCCATGACCAAGAGCAACGCCGAGAACGCCCAGCAGGCTGATTCCCTGATGCGGGAGGTTGAGCGGATCGTGGGCGAGGCCAATGCCTCGATGAAGGATATGAAACAGGCCATGGAAAAAATTACCGAGGCCTCGGATGAAACCGCCAAGATCATAAAAACCATCGACGAGATCGCCTTCCAGACCAACCTGTTGGCCCTAAACGCCGCTGTGGAGGCGGCCCGGGCCGGCGAGGCCGGGGCTGGGTTCGCGGTGGTTGCCGACGAAGTGAGGAATCTGGCCATGCGCGCGGCTGAGGCGGCCAAGAACACCCAGACCCTCATCGAATCCAACCTCAGCAACATCAAAGACGGCTCTCAAATCGTAAGCACCACCGATGAGGCCTTTGACCGGGTCCAGGAGGCATCCGGCCAAGTGGGCGGGCTCATCAAGGAGATAGCGGCCGCCTCCAGCGAACAGGCCCAGGGCATTGATCAAATCTCCAAGGCCACCGCTGACATGGACAAGGTCACCCAGCAGGTGGCGGCCAACGCCGAAGAGGCTGCGGCAGCTTCTGAAGAGCTCAGCAGCCAGTCCGAAAGCATGAAAGACATGGTGGGAGATCTGGTTTCCTTGATCGGGGGCCGCGATACCAATGGCAGTGTAAAATCGCACCTTAAGCTGGGCGCTGGCCGGAAGAAAAAAGACCATCCTGCTTTACCGGCACCCGGCCATGCCCAGCACCAGGTGTTCCATGCCTCGGCAAAAAATCATCCGTCCTCACAGACAAATGCAGAAAAAGCAATCCCCATGGAAGACGAAGACTTCCGCAACTTCTAAATTCCGCAGCCCGCCGGTCCTAAGGGCCGGCGGGCTTCTCTTTAGTTCAAGTTAAGCTTTTAGCACAGGACCTGGCTCCCCAGCCTCAAAAGCCTTGGTAGCCGGCCGCCATCAGGCCGGGGGCCAGCCGCCCGGAGGGCCGGACCACTTCCGCAAGAGAACATACATGGCTCCGGCCCCCCCATCCACCGGCGTGGCGGTACAGAAGGCCAGCACCCTTTTCATAAAGCGCTTGTGGCTAAGGGTCTTGGCCAAGGCGGTCTTGAGTATGGGCACCCCCTCGGCAGAGCGCCGGCCCTTTCCATGCACCAACAACACATGCCTAAGGCCTCTGGTTGCGGCGGCAGCCAAAAACCGCTCCACCTCGGACAGGGCCTCCTGTTCATTCATCCCGTGCAGATCCAGGTAATCCTGTACCGGGAAGGCGCCCTGACTCAGCCGGTTCATAAGCTCCGCACCCACCCCCGGGGCGGCTCCCTGCACGAACTGGCCCGTAAGTCTAAGGTCAAAATCGCCGCCGCCGGAGATCAGATCGGCCAACTGGGCCATAACCTCCAGGTCATCATCGGGCTGCATCTCCAGCCTGGGCCGACCGTGGCCGGGCCGCTTGGCCTGACGCGCCCTCACCTTGGAGTCCAAGGGAGTAACGCCCTTCATGGCCGCCTCAAAGGCGGTCTGATCGTCCGGCTCGGGTTGGGGCTTTTCCTCGGGCGCCGTTTGTTCGGGGGCCACGGGGCTGGCCGTGGTTTTGAGGTCCTTTTTCATGGCCACAAAGGGATTGTTAAAGGGTGATTGCCTGCTGTCCGCCCCCCTGCCGGGGCCTTGATTCTTCCTGGATTTTTTCTTATGGGCCATGAGATAGATTCTACCCTTTGGAGTCCGGATCAATCAAACCTCGACAGACCGCCCCGGCCTGGTTAAATTGTTTAGAAAAAACAACCGGAGCAGGGAACATGGCCAGAGTGGATGACTATCAGCAGAGCTTTGATCTGGCTGCGGCAGAGCTAAGCAAGCGTAACTTCAATGATGTGGCCGGGCGGGCCGGAGCCCAAGCGGCCGGCGACGGCTCATTCATGGAGTTTCACTATTACGGCAGGCCCGTAAAAGTGGAAGCAGATCCATTGAATGTATACGCCACTGATGACGGCCCTGAGGTGCCCTTGGCCGAGCAGGCCTTGATATTACACTATCTGACCAATGCCGATGGCTCTGAACCCGGTGGCGATTGGATAACCTTCCGGGAGGTGCCTTCGGGCGAGTTTTACTGGTCGGCTTTTGTCAAAAGGGCCAAGAACCCGTTGGTGGGATTTTTCGGAGAAAGGCCGGAACTCCTCACCGAACTCGGCCCCTTGGTGGGGGGGGAGGCCAAACCCGAGATGTCCGGCGACACCGTGGTCCTGGTCAAGGCCTTTCCCAGGGTGCCCATTTTGCTCCAGCTTTGGCGCGGGGATGACGAATTTCCTGCGGACGGCAATCTGCTCTTTGACAAGACCATCTCCAATTACCTGTCCACTGAGGATGTGGCCCTGGCCGCCGGGCTCCCCATATACAAGATGATGGCCCTGGCCCGGAGCCGTTAAGCGGCCCAAGGCGCCCTCATATTTATCCCTGCCGGGAAAGAATGAAGATTATTCTTGAAAAATAACCCCATTACAGGGTAGGAGAATAAAACACCAATTTGAGGTGCAACTTTAATCCAGGGTAAAGATTAGAAAAAACCATGCAAGCCTTACGTCAGATTTACACTTCTTTCCTTCCCAGCAAAACCAGGCGTCAAGTCACCGAGTTGACCCCTCAGTTCAAATGGGCCTGTGTGCGTCTTATGATGCAGGCTTATATCATCTTCTGTTTGATCTCGGTGTTCGGGGGGCTATTCACCTATCCTGTGGTCACCATTGTTTTCTTTGGCGACCGCCGCTTCTGGCGCTATCTCCACTTGGCGCCCAGCCTATATTTCTTTTTGGTGCGCGGCGCCTACAAGATCGCCCGGGGGGGCACCCCAGGCTTTCTGTTCTCGGTTTCCTTGACCGAGCCTCCGGTAACGGCGCCGGACCTGGCGCAGGTGCGGCTCAAAACAGACTGGCCCCACGGTGACTCCTGCGGCCACTGCACCCGCTGTTGCGACAAGATCAAATGCCCCATTGTGGACCGCAGACAAAAACTCTGCCGGGGCTATAATTCCATCTGCTGGCGCTATTTCAATTGCGGCCGCTTTCCCACCAGCCAACAGCACCTGGACTATTACCAGTGCCCCAAGTGGGAGCTTCGCTGAGCCGCCTTTACCGGCGCCCGGTTTCCCCCAGCGGTAAAAAAAGTGGCGCCTTGCCGGTTCCGGCCTTAACGTAATTAGGTAAAGGATAAAAACCGCCCAGCCCTTATTAAAGAAGGGCAAATGTAGACTTATGAGGCATTGCAAATGAATTACGATGACTTAGGCCATTCATGCAGCTGCGGCTGCCATGACAGCGAAAATACGGCTTCCAAGCCTGACGCCTTGCCGGACTGGGCCCGGGCCCCGGATGAAACCCTGGTCTGCCACTGCGGCCAAGTGAGCAAAAGCAAAATCGTGGAGGCCATCCGACAGGGCGCGTACACCCTACCCTTGGTCAAGACCATGACCGGGGCGGGGCGGGGCAATGACTGTGAGGCCAAAAACCCCTTGGGGCGCTGCTGCATTCCTGACATCCAGGAGTTGATTCGCCTTTACCATCAGAAACCACCCCAATGGCAGGAATGGAAACCCAGTTGCGGTTGAGCAAAGGAGCATTTTTCAATGAAGATAGCTGTTAGCGGTAAGGGCGGCGTGGGAAAGACCACCTTTGCGGCCCTGTTGGCAGGGGCCTTGGCAAAGCGGGGGCTGAAGGTGCTGGCAGTGGACGCAGACCCGGACGCGAACCTGGGCCAGGCGCTTGGTTTTCCGGATTATGAAAAACTGGTGCCGGTATCGGATATGAAGGAACTCATCGAGGAGCGCACCGAGTCCAAGGGGGAATCCATAGGCCAGTTCTTCAAGCTTAACCCCACGGTAAACGACCTGCCCGAAAAGCTCTCTGTGGAGCACAATGGGGTGCGCCTGATCGTCATGGGAACCGTGAAAAAGGGGGGCAGCGGCTGCATCTGTCCTGCCTCCACCATGCTGCGGGCCCTGATGACCCATATGGTGCTCCTGGGCCAGGAGGCCCTCATCCTGGATATGGAGGCCGGGCTGGAGCACCTGGGGCGGGGCACTTCCCGGGGGGTGGATTTCCTGGTGGTGGTGGTTGAACCGGGACGGCGCTCGGTGGATACAGCTGAAACCATAAAGCGCTTGGCCGGGGACCTGGGCGTGAACCGCATCCTCAT
Organism: Desulfarculaceae bacterium; assembly: GCA_050116255.1. Classification (GTDB taxonomy): domain Bacteria; phylum Desulfobacterota; class Desulfarculia; order Desulfarculales; family Desulfarculaceae; genus JASFOZ01. The sequence continues at coordinate 2,926 of JASFOZ010000078.1, read as the reverse complement.
TGTGGGCAACAAGGTGCGCGGCAACGGCGACCGGGAGTTTTTACAAAAAGCCCTGGCCGGCTTTGAGTTTCTGGGGTTCATCGAATTTGATGACGACATCATACGCGCCGACATGGAGGCGGTTTGCCCGGCTGCCACCGCGGACAAGGCCAAAGACGCGGTGGAGGTCATGGCCGACAAACTAATGGAGATGAAAGCCTAAAACCAGGTTGCATAGATATCCCTTTTAAAAGAGCGCCCGGCTGCTACCAAGGCCGGGCGCTCTTTTCCTTTAAACCAAGCCAGGCCCTTGAAGAATCGCTCCAAACCACCCCTGCCACCCTGCCCAGTGGCCGCGAGACTTGACCTATGAACTGCGGGATATCTGACACAATTTGGTTACAGCCGGGACCAATAGCAGGCTTTCCCACCCCATAGCTGGCCACACCATCAAGTAAATCTGTAAAATATAGAGTGGACCATGCATCGAGACCGAACCAGCGAGGAGGCTAATATGGCATTTGTGCAGTGGAGCCAGAATCTGAGCGTGGGTGTGCAACAGATCGACATCCAACACCAGAAGTTGGTGCAGATGGTAAACGACCTCTATGAGGCCATGAGTAAAGGAGAGGGGGACCAAAAAATCGTCGACATTATCTCAGGCCTGGACGTTTACGTCCGCACCCACTTCCGCACTGAAGAAGGGTTGATGAAAAGCAAAGATTACCCTGAACTTAGTCAACACAAGGCAGAGCACGACAAGCTTACTGCCCAGGTGGGGACCTTAAGGGAAGATCTCAAGGCGGGTAAGAAAATCGTGCCTGTGAAAGTGGCCGGATTCCTCAAGGACTGGCTGATTAACCATATTCAAAAAACAGATAAAAAATACGCTCCCTTCCTGGCGGACTGAGGCGCTGGCGTACTTCAGTTAGCATCGCCAGCATCTTATGGACTAAGGATATTGGGCGGGCGGGGGATCACCTATGCTGTTCCAGGAGCCGGGTAAGGCAGCCGGAGATCACCAGGCCCGGGGGAGAATAGAACCATGTCCAACACCATAGGAATTCTCACCGGCGGCGGAGATGTGCCCGGGCTAAACGCCTGCATAAAGATGGTGGTGAACCGGGCCAGCGAGATGGGCTTTGCGGTGCTGGGAATAAGGCGGGGCTGGGCCGGCCTGGTCCAGTACAATCCGGACAACCCAGAACCCCAACCTGACTGCTTGCAGAGATTGGACCCCATGGCCATCAGGGCCATTGACCGCTCCGGGGGCACCTACCTGCACACCTCGCGCACCAACCCGGCGGCCATGAGCGAACCGGACTGGCCAGACGGGGTTGGTGCAAAGGGGTACAACCAGTCGGCGGAAGGACTCCGGGACTACACCGCCCACGTGCTTAGGGTGATCGATAGATTGGGCCTGGATGTGCTGATTTCCATCGGCGGGGACGACACCTTGGGCTACGCCGCCCGCCTGCACCAGGAAGGGGTGCCGGTGGTGAGCATCCCCAAGACCATGGACAACGACGTCTTCGGCACCGAGTTTTGCATCGGTTTTTCCACCGCGGTCACCCGCAGCGTGGATTTTGTCATGGCCCTGCGCTCCAACATCAGCTCCCACGAGCGCATCGGAGTCATAGAGCTTTTCGGCCGCCACTCCGGCGAAACCTCTCTGATCTCCGCCTACCTCTCCGGAGCCGACCGGGCCATAATCAGCGAGGTTCCCTTTGACATAGAAAAACTGGCCGGCTTTCTTCTCCAGGACAAAAAGGCCAATCCCAGCAATTATTCGCTGGCAACCATCTCTGAAGGGGCGGTGATGAAAGGCGGCCAGAGGGAAGAATACGGCAGCCAAGACGCCTTTGGCCATAAGAAGCTGGGCGGTATCGGCTTCACTGTCAGCGAGGCCTTAAAAAAGATCACCGGCCAGCGCACCATATACCAGCAGTTGGGCTACTTGATGCGTTCCGGAGCCCCAGACGCCCTTGACCGTATGGTGGCCATTTCATTCGCTAATCTGGCCCTGGAACTGGTGGAGCGCAAGCAGACCGGGCGCATGGTGGCCCTGCATAACGGCAACTACACCCATGTGCCGGCGCAGACCCCAATGGAGGGCAGCAAGCAGGTGGACGTTGACGAGCTGTATGATGTCCGGCTTTACCGCCCTCGCATCGCCAGCATGCTGGGCAAGCCCATGTTTTTGTATTGAGGGGCATAAATCCACCCTATAAAAGGAAGCTCGGCGGCCAAATCCGAAGTGCAATTAGGCATAAAGGGCTCGCCGCTTGACCTGCGGCCCTATATCAACGGTGTGGCGCTGAGCCATGAACAATGATAGATTGGATACTGGTGTTTAGCGGCCAAGACCTGGGGGCCGGATGTGCGGTGCCGGCTCTATGGGTCCCGGCAAAACAGGTGTATTAACCATGCTCAAATACTATGCAAAATCAAGCCGTTAAAGAAATACCCCCGGACAATGATTGGGGCACCTCGGCTCTGGGTTCGCCGGAGAGAACCCTGTTGGCCGGGATTCTGAAAAGGGCTGTTACCGACGCCCTGACCGGTATTGACCTGCATCTCATCCAAAAAGCGCAGACCGGCTGCCAAAAGTCCTCCCAGCGGCTGGCCTTGGCCGAAGAGGCCCTGGGCTGGATCTTTTCCGATGACAACAAACAGAACTGTGCGGATTTATTGTGTAATAACAGTCATAATCCCAACAGGCACGGTAAACTCTGCCGGGCTCCCGGCCTTCCTCAGTCTTGCCGCAAGCTGACATTTTGCGAATGCTGCCTGTTGACCGAACCGCCGCTGGACCCCCCCTATCTGAGACGCTGGGTAAGCGAAAGGCTTGCCCAGGAAGGCCTGTTGGTAGCTCCAGACAATTTCTAGGCATTCCCGTTGAGCACAGTTTGTCTTTCCTCTTTATACCTATTCCGGCGGTGCGGAC
>JASFOZ010000077.1:0-11825 GCA_050116255.1 Desulfarculaceae bacterium | reverse complement strand
GGGTGACATAGACGCCCTGCCCATGGCCGAACAAAACCAGTGCGATTACAGATCCACCCATGAGGGCTGCATGCACGCCTGCGGCCATGACGCTCATACCACCATAATGCTGGGGGTGGCCAAGGCGCTGAAGGAATCCGGACTTGACCAGGAAATCCAGGGGCAGGTCAAGCTGATCTTCCAGCCGGCCGAAGAGATCGTCTCCGGAGCGGCGCGCATGATTGAATGCGGCGTTATGGCCGACCCGGCGGTGGACCGCATTCTGACCTGCCATATGGACCCTGAGATGGAGGCGGGTCAGGCAGGGGTTTTCTTTGGAACCAGCCACGCCGCCGCCTCCAAGCTCTCCTTGACCATCAAGGGTAAGGGCGCTCATGGGGCCCAGCCTGAAAAGGGCATTGACCCCATTGTGGCCGGGGCCAACTTTGTGACCACCCTGCAATCGGTCGTCAGCCGCAGCATCGGTGCCATGCAAAGAGGGGTGGTCACGATAGGAAGCTTTCACGCCGGCACCGCCCGCAACATCATTCCCGACCGGGCCGAGCTATTGGGCACCATTCGAACCCTGGACTCCCAAACCCTGGAAACAATAGTCAAACGCCTTGACCAGATGGTTGAGGGGCTGCAGCAGACTTTTCAGGTGGGGGTCGATTGGAAGGTGGAGAACCAGGTGCCGGTCTGCGTCAATGACCCTGATGCCTCCAGACATCTGCAACAGGCGGCGGCTGCTGTTCTGGGAGAATCAAACCTCCTGGACCTGGAGCCCCTCATGGGCTCAGAGGACTTCTCCTTGTTCGCCCAGGAGGCGCCCGGATCGGTGATAATGCTGGGCTGCGCCAATTCGGAACGGGGATTGGTGAATAAGCTGCACTCTCCCCATTTTGACCTGGACGAGCGGGTGCTGCCTTTGGGGGTGGAGGTGTTTCTCCAGGCAATACGTGATTATTTGGGCTGATATAGTTCAGGGATGTAATAGTAATTTATATACAGGCGCAGGGCTAACCGTCTTCGGCGCCATGCCTTTGGCTTTGCAGCTCCACAAAGGCGGCCTCCAAAGAACCCATGCGCTTGAACATATACTCGGCATGTTCCCGGGCCACGGCAATCGCCCTTTCCGTGTCGCGGGCCTCCAGGGCGTCGCACAGCAGTTCATGCCCCTGGTCCTCATTAATGTTCTGACTCACCGGTTTGACCGTGCGGGCGAACCCCTCTGCAAAATCCATAAACGCATCCATCAATATCTCGTAAAAGGGATTGCCGCAGCCCCGGGCGATTATACGGTGAAAAAGGCCGTTTAGATAAACGCGGCGCTCATCATCCTTGGTGGTCCGGCTTTCCCGGTCAACCTCCTTTAGCTCCTGGATTTGGCTGTCGGTCATGCTGACAACCGCCAGACGCACGATCTCAGGCTCCAGCAGGCGGCGGGCCTGGGACATGTGCTGCACCGTGAGCTTGCGCAGGCTTATGAGGTCCAGCAGGTCCTCGCCGATATTCAGGCTGCCCAGATTGCTGACAAAGGCCCCGCCCTTGGTGCCCCTGCGTATCTCCAAGAAACCCCGTGATTGCAGGGTGCGCATCGCCTCCCGCACCACGGGGCGGCTCACCCCGAACTGATCGGCGAGCTGGGTCTCACTGGGCAGGGCCTCCCCGGACTGGAACCGGCCCGACAAAATGGCCTCTTTGATCCTCTGGGCAACCTGTTCATAGAGGCTGGTGGCCCGGGAAATAGGCTCAAAATCCGTCTGCATATTATTCCGGCTCCAAATTGCTTCCAATCCTGTGGGCTTCTGACTATCACCGCTCCACCCGGCTTGCCAAGAAAAAAACCTTGACGGCTATTTGTAATATGTTTTACATATTAATCGGACTTTGTCCATAAATTTGGCTCCGGTTGACTTAAAATTAAGGTACCAAGGCCCAAGCAGCGGCCATCAGGGGAAATGCGGACAACTGAAAACAGGGCTAAAAAAGCCAGCTAATAACAATGTCTTACATGTAAACTGATCCTTAAACACATACTCAGGCCTCTATTCATAAGCCGGCCTGAGCTGGTTTATGAATGCCTGGCAAAGGGAGGTATCCTATGTGTAAAAAAACGGTGCTCGTGATCACATTGTTGGCGGCGGCGGCCGCTCTTTTGGCCGCGGGACCCGCCCTGGCCAAATGGCCCAGCAAGCCAGTGCAGATAATGATCCCCTGGCCGGCTGGCAACGATCCTTCCACCATGGTGGCCACGGCCATGGCCCCTATTATGTCCAAAGAGCTGGGAGTGCCGGTAAAGGTGGTCAACAAACCCGGGGGAGGAGCGGTTTTGGCCACCAACGAGCTGGCCAAGAGCCGCCCGGACGGCTACACCCTGGGCCTTATATCCATCGGGCCCATGATCACCCAGGTCCTGCGGGGAAAGACCCCTTACAAGAACCAGGACCTCAAGCCTTTGGGCCTGATCTGGTCTTCACCCTTCACCCTGGCCTGCCGGGCCGACGCCCCTTACAACAATCTGAAGGAGCTGTCAGAGTACGGGAAAAAGAACAGCCTGCGTTTGGCCCATTGGGGATTGGGGGCGGTTCCCACCTTGATCGCCATGAACGTCGCCAAGATCGGCGGCTTCAAGTGGAAAGAAACCGCATATAAAAAGCTTAATCCCCTGCTGGTGGTCTCTGGTGATGCGGATGTGATCACCTTCTCCACCCCAGGCCTGAAAGACTACATTGAAAGCGGTAAGATGAAGCTTCTAGCATGCATGCTGCCCAAACGCCTGCCCGCCTATCCCAACGTGGCCACGGTGAAGGAGCAAGGCTATGGCAAAGGCTATTCCATCTGGTTCGGCGCCTTTGTCACAGCCAAAACTCCTGATACCGTGGCCAAACGTTTGGGTGACACCTTCTTCAAGGCGATGTCCCAGCCCAAGATTCAGGATATCATCAAGAAGGTGGGGGTTATTGCTCACCCCACTGATGCGGCGGCTGCACGCAAGCAGATGGATTCCGAGCTGGCCAGCTTCGGCGCCATCATGAAGGAGTTGGGCATCATCAAATGATAGCCTGGGGCCGGGAGCTCCTCGCTCCCGGCTCCACGCCTGAGGTCCACCCAAATGGTTCAGACAGACCCGCACAGCCGGGTGCATGATCTCTTTGCCGCCTTGTTGGGCCTATTCGCCCTGGGGGTGCTGGTCTCAGCCCCCTGGCAGGTGGATAGCGAAGGCCCCTATCCCTTTTATAAGGGCCCCCTCATTTTTCCTCTGCTGGTGCTTAGCCTGATGGTGCTGGCCGCCCTGCCCTCGGCCTGCCGGTTGCTTAGGCCCGCGCCGGACGCCACCTGGCGCTTGGACGGCGCTGGTTTGCCGCAGAAGCCGGCAATGGTAGCAGTGATGCTTATCGCCTTTTTGGCCGGCATGATAATCCTGGGGCTGGAGCTTTCCTCGTTCCTCTTTCTGGTGGGCGCCTTGTATTTTCTGGGCCAGCGGGCGCTGCTGCGGCTGCTGGGAGTGCCGCTTTTGGTAACCGCGATTGTGGTCTTTGTTTTCAAGTACGGCTTTGAGGTCTTTTTCCCCACGCCCCTGTTATGGGAATGGCTGGTTGAGTAGGTAATGCTGGAACACCTCGGCCAAGCCCTGCAGGCGACCTTCACCCTGGCCAACCTGGCCGCCCTGAGCTTCGGCGCCTTTGTGGGCATCGTGGTGGGCATCCTGCCTGGAATCGGCCCCATGGTGGGCATGGTGGTCCTGCTTCCCTTCACCTTCTCCTTAAGTCCGGATGTGGCCCTTTCCCTTTTATTGGGGGTTTTTTGCGGAGGCTACTTTGGGGGGGCGGTGCCGGCGGTGCTGATGCGCACCCCGGGGGTGCCCTCTTCCCTGGTCACCAGCTTCGACGGCTTTCCCCTTACCCAGCGCGGGGAGGCCCAAACCGCCCTGTCCGCGGCCCTGGTGGGATCATTTGCAGGCGGCGTAATAAGCGTGATCATCCTCACCTTTCTGGCGCCCATCCTGGCCCATGTGGCCGCGTCCTTCGGCCCGCCCGAATACTTCGGGGCGGGGCTGTTCGGCGTGGTCCTGGTGGTGATGGCGCACCGCAAAAAGCTGGCCCAAGGTGTTTTGCTTTTGGGCCTGGGCCTGTGGTTCTCAACCGTGGGCATAGACGGCCACACCTTAAGCCCCCGCTTCAATTTCGGCACCTTGATCCTGCAAAACGGCCTGCACATAGTGCCTGTGTGCCTGGGGCTCTTCGGCGTGGGCCAGACCCTGCTCCTTTTGGAGCGCAAGATACTGCAGGCCAAGGAGATGAAACTGAGCCAGCGCAGCCTGGACTTCAGCAAGCTCTTGGTGCCCCTGCGCTACTGGAAGACCTTGCTGCGTTCCGGCGTCATCGGCACCTTTGTGGGGCTCTTGCCCGGCACCGGCTCCATCCTGGCCTCGTTCATCTCCTATGAAGCAGCCAAGCGTTCTTCCAAGAAACCCCAGGAATTCGGCCAGGGGACCCCTGAAGGATGCCTGGCCTCTGAGGCGGGGAACAACGCCGTGCCTGCCGGGGCCATGATACCGCTTCTAACCCTGGGTATTCCCGGCGAGGCCCTGAGCGCGGTGCTGCTGGGAATTTTCACCATAAACGGCATCTATCCCGGCCCCCTTCTGCTTATAAAGGAACCGGTCCTCATCAACACCCTGTACTTATCCATGCTCTTGATTAATGTGGCCTGTTTTTTGATGCTGGCCTTGTGGCTGAGGCCCTTTGCCATGATCGTACGGGTGAACAACGCCATTTTGGCGGTGGTGATCATGGTGGTCTCCCTGGTGGGGATCTATGCGGTCAACACCCGCCTTTTCGACGCCGGCGTGGCCTTGTGCATGGGGGTGTTGGGGTACATCCTGCTCAGGCTGCAATGGCCCATAGTAAACCTGGTTATGGGGGTGGTGTTGGGGGAGATTCTGGAGGAACGCCTGCGGGAGTCCCTGAGCCTGTCTGAGGGAAATCCCTTGATCTTCCTGACCAGGCCCATCTCCCTGGGAATGATTATCCTCACCGCCTTGATTGTGGTGACGCCCTTATACCTGGACTGGCGCCGCAAAAAGATGGAACCAGCCGGAGCGGAGGATTAACCTTGGCATCCATATCCCCCATATACACCGACTTTCTCATCATGGGCGGCGGGGCCGCCGGCTGCATGGCCGCCATCCGGGCCAAGGAGATGAATCCCGATCTCAAGGTGACCATCCTGGAGAAGGCTGAGATCTCGCGTTCCGGAGCGGCAGGCCGGGGCATGGACGCCCTAAATAATGTGGTGGTTCCCGGGGTGGGCACGGTGGACGAATACGTGGAGGCGGTGGAGATGGTGGCGGACGGCGTATTCGACCCCGCCATCTCGCGGGTGATCGGCGAACGTTCTTTCGGAATCCTGCAGCGCCTGGAAAAGTGGGGCCTGGATTTCCCCCGGGGAGAGGACGGCGGCTATATAGTGAACCAGTTTCACCCTAAAGGCCGCTTTTTGGTGGAGATGCGCGGCGAGCTCAAAAAAAAGGCGGCCGCTGCAACCGCCGAGGCCGGGGTGGAGTTTTACAACCGCCACCCAGTGCTGGAGCTGATCAAAGACGGCGCCGCCATCGCCGGGGCCATAGCCCTGGATCTGCAAAGCGGACAACTCAAGGCCTTCATCGCCCCGGCGGTGTTGTTGTCCGCCGGGGGGGCGGCCCGCATCGGCCTGCCCCACACCGGTTACCTGCACGGCACCTTTGACTGCCCCTGGTGCAACGGCGAGGCCCAGAAACTGGGGTATGAAGCCGGGGCCGAGCTTACCGGCTTTGAGTATACCGCCAGCTCATCCATGACCAGGGATTTTAACGGCCCCGGGCTCTCCACCTTCATCCGGCACCGGGCCTGGCTGGTCAATGGCCTGGGGGAACGTTTCATGGAAAGATACGATCCGGTCAACCTGGAGCGGGCTCCGGCGGGTGTGCGGGGGCATGCCATGAGGGAGGAAATCAACGCCGGCCGGGGGCCGGTGGCCTTCTCCTTTAAGCACCTGCCTCCTGAAACCATCTCCCTGATTGAAAGCGGCATCTTTGAGGCCGAGCGTCCCACCATGAAGGACTATTTCCAAAACAAGGGCATTGACCTGCACCGGGATTCGGTGGAGGTGGTCATGAGCGAAGTCTACCTGTGCGGAGGCCACGGGCTCTCCGGGTTGGTCGGCGACGAGTGGGGAGAGACCAAGGTACCGGGCCTTTTCGCCGCCGGCGACTGTCTGGCCAATCCCTACGGCTTTTTGCCCGGGGCCATGGCCATGGGCGAGGCCGTGGCAGAACGGGTGGTGCAAAAGAACTACCCCGCCCCCAGGGCTCATGATGCTGAAGAAAGAATCTCCAAGCTGGGCCAGGCCTTGAAGCGGCACCAAAAAGGCGCCTTGCAGGTTCCGGTGCGGGAGTTCGAGTACAAGTTCAGGCGCCTGGTCAATGAGTATGTGGCCCCACCCAAATCCCAGACCAAGCTGCAACGGTTTTTGGCTGAGACCGGGCCTATGTTAAAAGACCAGGAAGACCTTCCCGCCGCCGATTCCCACGGCATCATGAAGGCCTTTGAGGCCAAGGCCGGGCTTTTCTGCGCCCGCACCGCTGCCCAGGCCTCGCTCTATCGCACTGAAAGCCGCTTTGGTTTGTTTCACCAGCGGGTGGACTTCCCGGAAAAGGACGACGCCAATTGGAAGCGGCGCATTATCATCTTCCAGGGCCCGGAAGGACCGGCCCTGCGCAAGGAGCAGCCATGAATCTTTCCATAGACCTGGATTGCTGTACTGCCTGCGGTCTATGCACGGATTTTTGCCCCGGGCAGGTGCTGGCGCTGGACCAAGGGGGGCAACCATACGAGAAATACCCGGACGACTGCTGGTATTGCGGGGTATGCCAGGTGGAATGCCCGGTGGATTGCATCAACGTTGTCTTTCCCTATCTGATCCGGTAGACTCACCAACGCTTTCTGCATCTACATTAGCTTCGTTTTTTTCTGTTAAAGCCGATCTTAAGGACGAGGCGGGAGGCAGTCCCGTGGGCTGGAAAATCTCCCATTACATCGGGATTATTTGATAACATGGCGCTTCGTGGCATGTAAGTCTCTGGCGTTTGACCAAAAAGTGAGCGTAGGCCAATGTTCAAGGTATTCATAACCAGGCTCATCCCCCAGGAGGGAATCGACCTGCTTAAGGAGCACTGCTTAGTCGAGGTGAATCCCCATGACCGGCCCCTCTCCCGGGAAGAATTGCTGCATAAGATAAAAGACCGTGACGGGGTGATCGGGCTGCTCACCGACAAGATCGATGCCGGATTTTTTGAGGCCGCCCCTGCTCTTAAGGGCTACGCCAACTTTGCCGTGGGTTTTGACAACATTGATGTGCCTGAGGCGGCCCGGCGGGGCATACCGGTCTCCAATACCCCCGAGGTCCTCACTTTGGCCACTGCCGAGGCGGCCTGGGCGCTCTTGTTCGCTGCCGCCCGCAGGGTGGCGGAGACTGATTCCATCATGCGCTCCGGAGCCTGGCCCGGCTGGGGGCCCCTGCAATTCATCGGGGCCGATGTCAGCGGAAAGACCTTGGGTATAGTGGGCGCCGGCCGTATCGGCACCGCCGTGGCCTTGATGTCCCGGGGATTTGATATGCGGGTGCTTTATTGCGATGAGGTTCGCTCATCCCTTCTGGAGAAGGAACTAAAGGCCGAGAAGGCGGAGTTCAACCGCCTCTTGGCCGAGTCTGACTTCATAAGCGTCCATGTGCCCTTACTGCCCGGCACTAGGCACCTGTTTGATGCGGACGCCTTTAAGGCCATGAAAAAAAGTGCCTTTATAATCAACACCTCCCGGGGGCCGGTTATAAAGGAAGACGACCTGGTGCAGGCCCTGAAAAATGGTGAGATTGCCGGCGCCGGCCTGGACGTATACGAAAACGAGCCCGCCATGGCCCCGGGTCTGGCTGAGTGCCAAAATGCGGTGCTTTTACCCCACATCGGCTCAGCCACTCAGTCCTCCCGCGCCGGCATGGCCACTGTGGCCGCAACCAATCTCTTGGCCATGCTCAAGGGAGAACGCGCCCCCAACTGCCTCAATCCTGAAATCTATGACTGAATGCACTCTATGAAAGCTGCACCCATGAACTCAGACCAGCCATGACATTATTCCCGGTCCCCTTATAATGATCTACCCGTAGTTTTCCCATTACTATTCAAAGCAGGTTCCAAGCGCTATGCATAAAATTATTTTCTCTTTGGGTGTTATTCTTTTGGGATTGGCTGTGGGTTATGGGTTGCAGGTCCTTTGCCTGCGCAGGGTCATTACTCTCCCTTGGGATATCGTCAGTCTTCGTAAAGCCCTGCAAAAGATAGCGCTTTGGTTCTTTTCTTCCATCGCCTTTATGAGTGCGGTCTGGGTCATACGCATCGACAACCTGCGGCTCGCCGCCCTTCCCTTGTTATGCGTTTTAGCCCTGGTATTGGGCGGCGGGTTTGCTATCCTTTGGTCCCATATCCTTGATCTTCCCCGGCGGCAGACCGGCGCCCTCTTCTCCTGCGGTTCCTTCACCAACCTGGGGGCGGTGGGATCCTTGGTTTGCTACACCTTTTTTGGAGAACCGGGGCTCGCCTTGGCAGCCATATACAAAATGTTCGAGCATATGACTTATTACGGGGTAGGCTTCCCCATTGCCAAATATTACGCTGATAGCGGACCAGAAAAGGAGTCTCTGGGACAGCGCCTTAAAAATGTTTTTTCAGACGCCTTTGTGCTGGTGGCTTTAGGATCCCTGTTTACGGGCTTGATCCTGAATATTTCAGGCGTGCCCCGGCCTGCCTTTTTTGGGACGGTCATCGCCGTGTTTGTTCCCCTGGGTACATTTCTACTGCTCATCTCCATAGGCCTGGCCATGAAATTTGGGCGCATACGTCAGTATGTGAAAGTCTGCCTGGGAGTGGCGGCAATTAAGTTTTTGGTGATACCAGGAGTGTTGTTCAGCCTGGGCATATGGCTGGGTTATGGGGAAATCAATGATGGTCTGCCCCTGAAGGTTCTATTAGTCCTCTCCGCCATGCCGGTGGCCTTTAACGCCTTGATCCCCCCATCCATATATGACCTGGACCTGGACCTGGCCAATTCCTGCTGGTTATTTACCACTCTCTTTTTGGTGGTTGTACTGCCGGTACTATTTTTTCTAACTGCGTAGCGCCTTTTACTTTTCCTGACCCAGCGCATGGCTCAGTTAAGCATCATCAATTAAATCAAGAATATAGGTGACTATTAACCTTGTGCTCGATTTAAACCGAGAAGGAAACCCCTTGGGCCAGGGGCATTTCCCGGCCCCAGTTAATGGTGTTGGTCTGGCGCCGCATATAGTTCTTCCAGGCGTCGGACCCGCTCTCGCGGCCGCCGCCGGTGTCCTTCTCGCCGCCAAAGGCACCCCCGATTTCAGCGCCGCTGGTGCCCACATTGACGTTGGCTATACCGCAGTCCGAACCCTGGGGAGATAAAAACAACTCTGAATTGTGGAAAGAGTCAGTGAACAAAGAAGAGGAAAGCCCCTGATCCACTGAATTGTGGATGGCAATGGCATGCTCCATATCCTCGAAATCCGCTACATATAATATGGGGGCAAAGGTTTCCTCGCGCATCACGGGCAGATCCTCAGGAGCCTCCACTATGGTGGGCTTGACGTAAAACCCTCCTGCAAGCCCGTCTAGGCTGAGTTTATCGCCGCCGTAAATAATTTTGCCGCCCTTATCTTGAGCCTTTTGCAGGGCATCCATCATATCTGTCACCGCCTGGCCGTCAACCAAGGGACCCATCAGGATTCCTTGGCATAGGCCTTAACCAGGGCCTCCAAGAAGCGGTCCTTGACCGAACGGTGCACAATCAGGCGCCTGGTGGAGGTGCAACGCTGCCCCGCCGTACCCACGGCGCCGAACAGGACCGCGTTCAAGGCCAGATCCAGGTTGGCGTCCTCGGTAACCACCACGGCATTATTGCCCCCCAGCTCCAGCAACGAACGTCCCAGTCGGGCGGCCACCGCCTGGCCCACTCTGCGGCCCATGCGGCAGGAACCGGTGGCGCTGATAAGAGGCAGGCGGCGGTCGTTGATAAGGGTCTCTCCCACCTCTTTGCCCGAACCTATGACCAGGTTGAACACCCCTTTTAGCTGGTGCTTGTCCAGAACCGTCTCTATGATGTTCATCACCGCCAACGCCGTCAAAGGCGTCTTGGAGCTTGGCTTCCAGATCAGGACATCGCCGCATACAGCCGCGATAAAGGCATTCCAAGACCAGACCGCTGTCGGGAAATTGAAGGCGGTAATAACCCCCACCGGCCCCAGAGGATGCCACTGCTCGTACATCCTGTGATAAGGCCTTTCCGAAGGCATGGTGAGTCCGTATAGCTGGCGGGAAAGACCCACGGCAAAATCCGCGATATCGATCATCTCTTGGACCTCGCCCAGGCCTTCGGACAGTATCTTGCCCATCTCCATTGAAACCAATTTCCCCAGGGCTGGCTTCTGCTTGCGCAAGGCTTCCCCGATCTCACGCACCACCTGGCCTCTTTCCGGGGCCGGGGTCATGCGCCACTTGAGAAAGGCCTCCTGGGCGCCTGCCACAATCTTTTCGTAATCCGAGGCAGTGGCCTGGGTCACACACCCCAGAACCTCGCCGTCTATGGGGGACCTAGATTCCAAAACCGCCCCCCCGGTGTCCAACCACCCATCCGCGCCACCAAGGCTGGCCCCGGAATTATCAGCTTTGATACCCAATTGAGTGAGAACGTCAGTCATCGAGATCCCTCCCAGACTTAAGAAAGAACATCATCCAGCACGCCAGGCTGCCGGGACCCTTGACATTTATAGACTTTTATTAGATATGTCAATGCTGACATATCTACACGGCTAACTTGGCCGAAGTCCGGAGTTTTTTAATGCCTTGCTTGCCAGAGGAACTGCCGGGAAGCAGCACCATCCCGGAAAACCCACACTTCCCGGCTGAGGTTATCCTGCGATTAAACACTGAGATGGATTTACAGGCCCAACTGGGGCAGGTAGACGAGTCCTCCCTGGAGAAGATAATGAACCGCCTTCTCCAGGGCAAGGGCGTGCGCACAAATCTCTATTGGCTTACTTTGGCCCGGCTCATGGAGTTGGCCTTATGGGGCGCAGGGGCCTATGCCGATGCCGGGGAATTCTCTGCCGCAGGCGATCTTCTACTTAACCCCAGGCAAAAAGCCCTTTACCAGCAGGGCCGCCTGGAGCCCTACCCGCTTAAGCGCCATCAATCCCTGACTAAACAGGCTGAGCCCTGGGCGAATGAAGATAAAAACATCAGGGCGTGGCTCAAGCAAAAAACCACCTTGGCAGTCCAGAGGCAGGCTATCTTGCCTGCTCTGAGAGAAAAGCTTGAAAGCAGCAGTGTCCTGGGCCAGGAGTATTTGGCATCAGTTGATGAGCGTATGGGCCGCATCGCATCCACCCTGGTCATGATAAACGCCCTGCATCTTCCCTCCGGCACAAGCCTCCCGGACCACCTTAAGACGCTCCCTGCCTCGGAACGTAGATTTATCGAAGTCCGGCTTTGTTCATTCGACCTGTCCTGCTTTAGATCCCTGGGGGACAAGATAAAGAACGCTATTGCTGCGGAAGACAGCCGCCTCTGCTATCAGGTATAAGAACAAGCCTGGAGCTAAAGAAGAAATCTTGGGCGGGGCTTTTTAGCTGCTCTTATTTTTCCTCGGCAAAGCAAAGGCCAAGGCCAAAGCAAATCAAAACAGCGCCTGATATCCTGGCGCTGATTTTCCTGAATCTTTCCGACCTGAACAGCT
>JASFOZ010000076.1:0-11871 GCA_050116255.1 Desulfarculaceae bacterium | reverse complement strand
GCCTCAGCGGCCCTTCGGGTATTGGTAAAACCACGGTTTTGGAAGTAGCCGCCGGCTTGCTTAAACCGGATCAGGGTGAAAGGCGCTTCTGGAATGTAAGATTGGCTTACGCTTTTCAAGACGATGCGCTCATACCTTGGCGTACTGTTCGTCAAAACCTGGAGTTCGTGATGGACACTAGGCGTAACCCTGCCGGAGCAAAATGGCATGTTGCAAAATGGCTGCGCCGGCTGGGCCTGGAAAACTCGATTGAAAAATATCCGGGCCAGATCAGCGGTGGAATGCGGCGGCGATTGAATCTGGCCAGGGCATTCAGCCTGGAGCCCGACTTGCTTATCCTGGACGAACCATTTGCCTTTTTAGATGAGAGATGGCTCCAGCACATAAGCGCATATCTGTCAGAGACAATGGCCCGCGGCACGGCCGTGTTGATCGCCAGCCATCAAATGGAGCCCTTGGACGGCCTGGAATACCGCAGTCTGGTCATTCAAAACCAAGGCAGCCAATTGGCGGCGGCTTGATTTGGCGAGTCATCTTGTTTATCAGCGGTCTGTGCGGGCGAAGTGGTCAAAAACAAGAAACCAGCGCCTAAAACGATAGCGGCAAAGAGCTTGGCGAGTTTGAACAGCATCCGCAATCTCCTTATGTGGTCCAGAACTCAAAGCGATGATTTCCGCGGGGCCTTTTTGCTACTCAGAATCTTGCTTTGTCCAGGTAAGACGATTTAATCGGACCTTAAGCTTAAGCTCGCAGGTGCCTCCTAAATAGAATATGGATAAGTTTTTATTGCATATGGCGTTCAAGCGGTATGAAGTAGGAAAAGACTAAAGATAGTTAGGGATTCAATACGCTGGCCCAGGGAATTAAACTGAATACAACAAGGCAATCCAGGCCGGTTTTTGATTTGCGGTTAAGACGGCTGGTAAAGAAAGCCTTTTATAACCGGCACAAGGAAAAGCAGCCCAGTGGGCGATCATTTCATCTTGTTGATAAATAGTTATATTTTCTTGGCTATTGCCCCCGGAGAGGCTTGCTTCCCAGGAATTGCTTGACAGGATATTCCTATAGTGCCAGTTTATCTCAACTTGGTATTAAGCAGATACCGGCGGAAAACTCCCTAATCTTGCCAAAAGTCTCTGTCAGCAGGCAGAGGAAAACAATCTCAACACATTTTTTGCCATGAAGGCGTATCGGCGGGGTCCCGATTGCAGGGGCGGTTTTATCCCAATCCTCTGCAAAAATCGGTTTTGGGTGACTTGGAACAGCACCGGGCAGGCTGCGGGAAGAGGAGGTTGCACCTTGACTTTTGCATGGAGCAGGGAACCGGGAAAGCCTTTATTTCCAGGGGTATCGCGGCTGAGCGAAGGCGTTCATTACAATTATAGTATCTGTGGGCACACTTTGTTGGTGTCCATGGCCGACCCGACCGGCGAAGACATCCACGCCCTCAGCCAGGGGGACGCATCCTTCGCCTTGCTGGTGCGTGAGAATATTATTTTCCTGTTGGCCAAGATGGGGCGCCGGTCCTGGACTGTCTCCCATTACAACTGGTGGATAAATCCCCCATTCCTTAGGCCAGACCCCCTTGTTCACCTCCAGGCGGAAGACACCGGCATCGCCTTGCAGACCTGTCTGGCCGATGCCTGCACCGGTATGGTGGCGGCGACGCGGACCTTTGGTTTGTCGTCCGATTTCGGCAGGGTTCTGCTGAAAACAGTGGCAAAGCAGATGTTGCAAGGTTTGGATCCCTGGCATCAACTGGAGGTGGCCACGGAGCTTTTGGAGCGATCGCCGGACCTGAGCTTGCTGTTGAAAGAAGCCGTATGCCTTCAGTTCTGTCAGATGGAGGAGGGCCAACCTGATCTGGACACAGAGGAAATGGGACTGGCCTGCCTGCCGGGACGGAGTTTGGCGTTGATGCAGTAAAGGAACCCTGAGGACCGTTTCAACTTCAGAGGCGAGGATACATGATCGTAGTTACCGGAGGCGCCGGCTTCATTGGCTCCCGTTTGGTGCATGCCCTCAATCAAAAGGGCTCAGACGACATCCTGGTGGTGGATCACCTGGGGAAATCTGAAAAATGGCGCAACCTAAATGGATTGATTTTCGCGGATTATCTTGATCGAAGCCAGTTCATACAGGAATTAGAGGCTGGGCATTTCGGCGCCCAAATCGAAGCCATCTTTCACCTGGGAGCCTGTTCATCCACCATCGAGACCAACACCGGCTACTTGATGGAAAACAATTACCGTTACACCTGCCGCCTTGCCGCGTGGCGGGCCGAGCACCCCCGTTGCCGTCTTATATATGCGTCCAGCGCAGCCACCTACGGCAATGGCGCGCAGGGTTATGAGGATGACCAAAGCGCCATAGAGCGACTGCGTCCCCTTAACGCCTATGGCTTTTCCAAGCACCGGTTCGACTTGGTTGCCATGCGCAAGGGCTGGCTGAGGGATATTGCGGGGCTGAAGTACTTCAACGTGTTCGGCCCCAACGAAGGTCACAAGGGGGCAATGCGCAGCCTGATTCACAAGTCCTTTGCCGGCCTTCGCCAAGAGGGGGTTCTGCGCCTTTTCAAGTCTTACCGCCCGGATTTTGCAGACGGGGAACAGGTGCGCGATTTCATCTACGTGGACGATGCCGTGAACATTACCTTATTTTTTTTAGATAACCCGTCTGTAAACGGCATATTCAATGTGGGCACCGGCGTGGGCCGGACCTGGAATGACCTTGCCCGGGCCATGTTTCGGGCCCTGGATATGCCTGTTGACATTCAGTACATCGACATGCCCGCGCATCTGCGGGGCAAGTACCAATATTTTACCCAAGCCGAGATGACCAAATTGCGCCAGGCAGGATGTGAGCACCAATGCCTGAGCCTGGAAGATGCGGTCGAGAAGTACCTAACCGAATACCTATTGGTGGAAGAGGAGGCATAACACCATGGATTTCAGCGAAAAAGCCAAAATTAGGTTGGAGCACTGGGTTGCGCACGATCAAGGGCATTTGACCGAGTACAAAGCCTTTGCCCAGGAGCTGAGCGATGCCGGGCTGGCACAGAGCGCCGAGGCGATCAGCGACTTGGCCGGCTGCGTTGAAAAGGGGATTGCCTGCATGCAAAGGGCCTTGGCAAGCCTGGATAGTGGAGGTGATGTCTAGCCTGGATATTTCATGAGTTTCAGGCGTCGCCTGGCAAGGCATTCATGGGTGAAGCTGTATTTTTGATACCGCAAACCCATGATAACGCAGCCAGGCGATATCTGGAGCTTGCCCGGAGGGTGAAAAAATCGAGCTTCTTTCTTAGAATGATCATCGCAAATTGTAACCTCGAAGATGGCAGACAAAAACCCATTCTAATGATGGTGGTTGGCCAGCATGAAATTGCTCGATTTTTTCATGAAATATCTAGGCTAGCAATCACTCAAGTCAGGTGAGGTAGGCTTCCACCACGGTGGGATCGTCGAGAAGGTCATTACTAAAACCTTGGTGCACTACCTTCCCGGTTCTCAGGGCATAGGAAAACTGACTGATCTCCAAGGCGGCGCGGGCGTTTTGCTCCACCAGGATTATGGTGGTGCCCTTGCTTTTCAGTTCGGTCAGGGCGGCCATTATTTCCTCGATAATCAATGGCGCCAGTCCCAAAGAGGGTTCGTCCAGCATTAGTAATTTTGGCCTGGACATCAATGCCCGCCCAATGGCGAGCATCTGTTGCTCTCCGCCGCTAAGGGTGCCTGCCATTTGGTTTTGGCGCTCATGCAAGCGGGGGAACAATTCAAATACCCTTTGCAGCAGCCTATGTGATTCAGCCCTATTTTTACGGCCGCGCCACAGATAGCCGCCCAAAATCAGATTGTCTATTACCGGCAAGCTGATGAAAACTTGGCGGCCCTCCGGAACCAGGCTGATGCCCAACTTCACCACTTTGTCTGAAGGCAGATTGGCCAGTTTCCTGCCTTCCAAAGAGATATCGCCACTGGAAGGAAATATCACACCAGCCAGGGTTTTCAGCAGGGTTGACTTACCTGACCCGTTGGAGCCGATTATGGATACGATTTGACCCCGGGGTACCTCCAGAGATACCCGGTCCAAGGCCAGCAGGTTTCCATAATGGACACTCAGGTCATTTACAACCAGCAATTTGCCTACCTTGTTAGCCCGTGGCCCACAGAATTCGACCGGCCCAGATAGGCTTCGATCACTTTGGGATCGCTCTTAACAGCCTCTGGGGGGCCTTCGGCGATTCTGGCGCCGTAATTAATGACCAAAACCTCGTCAGAGATGGACATCACCACCTTCATGTCGTGCTCGACCAGAATGATCGTCACACCGCTTTGCCTGATTTCTTGGATCAACTCGGCCGCCCGCTGGGTTTCAACCTCGTTCAAGCCGGCGGCCGGTTCGTCCAACAAAAGGAGTTCGGGCTGGGAGGCTAGGGCGCGGGCGATCTCCAGCAGCTTCTGATCTCCCAGGGGCAAGGTACCGGCCTCACGGAAAGCCGAATCAGCCAATCCCACCCGCTTAAGTTGCTCAAAAGACCGTTCGCGTATGGCGTTCTCCTCTTTGGCCACGCCCGGCAGCCGGAAGGCGGACCATAACAATTCATGCCTGCTCAGGCGATGACAGCCGACCATCACGTTCTCCAGGGCGGTCATGTCACCAAAAAGCTCCACAGTCTGAAAGGTGCGGCTCACGCCTGCCTTGGAAACTTCAAAAGGAGCCAGACCCCCCACGGATCGGCCCTTGAATAGTATCTGGCCTTGCGACGGCTTCAGAACCCCTGTGATCAAGTTGATCAAAGTGGTTTTGCCCGCACCGTTGGGGCCGATGATAGACTTGACCTGACCTCGGCCTACGCTGAAGCTCAGGTCTGATATCGCCGTTAAACCGTTAAAGTGCTTGACCAGGCTTTCGGTCTGTAAAATGGTTTGGGAGGATTGTTCAGCCATGGCTGGGTTTCCTGACCCATAGATGCTTCAGCCGGCCGCCCAGGCCCACCAAACCCTCAGGCATGAACATAACGATGACCAACAGTATGGCGCCATAGGCCAGAACATCGAAGTCTTCCAGGAAGGTAAGCCATTCGGGCAGAAAGGTGATCACCGCGGCGCCGATAAAGGCTCCCCATACATTTCGGATGCCGCCGATCACCACCATCATCAAAAGCTTGATGGAGAAGAAGATGTCAAAAGGCTGGGGCTGCAGGAAAGTTACAAAGTGGGCATAAAGGCTGCCGGCCAGGGCCCCGAAAGCAGCGCTGAGCACGAAAATGCGGGTCTTATATGACGGCGTGTTGACGCTTAAGGCCTGGGCTGCGATCTCGCTGTCATGAATGGCGCGCAGGGCTCGGCCCACTCGGGAATGGACAATGTTAAGTGAGATTATCAAAACCCCCAAGGCAGCCAGCCAAGCCAGGTAGAAAAAAGAAGTCGAATTATCGAACTTAACCCCCAGAAGCGATAGGTGGGGGATTTCACCTAATCCGTCCGGACCTCCGGTCAGAGCCACGAATTCATTGAATACTATATAAATGATCATGCCGAAGCCGAGGGTGCCCATGGCAAGGTAATGGCCGGTGAGCCGCAGGGCCGGTCTGCCAACGGCATAAGCCAGGGACATAGCCAGGATGATTCCCACTGGTATGGCCAGCCAGGGTGATAGCGCCAGCTTGGTGGTTAAGATGCCCGAGGTGTAAGCCCCCAGGCCGTAGAAGGCGGCGTGACCCAGGGAGATCTGACCGGCGTATCCCAAGAGCAGACACAGACCGCAGGCGATTATGCCCCGAATAGCCACGAACACCAATACATCGGTGTAATAGGCCAATTCGTTCGACAAGCTAAATACACCCGGCAGGGGGATCAATGCCGCCGCCAAGATGGCCACCTTGATTTTGTTTGCCGTACCCACGGTGATTAATGCCTGACGCCGATCTTATGGCGGGAGCCCCAAAGGCCTGAGGGGCGGATGAAGAGCACGGTCAGCAGCACCAGCAGCGCCACAGCGTCCTTATAGGAGGCAGAGACAAAACCGGTCACATAGGATTCCAAAAGGCCCAGAGTGAGACCGGCCACCACCGCTCCTCCGAAGCTGCCCAGCCCGCCTAAAATGGCTGCACCGAAGCCCTTTAGGGCCAGCATGGCCCCGCGGTCGTATTCCATTAAGGTGATGGGGGTGATGATGGCTCCACCCACCGCTCCCAGGGCGGCGCTGAGCACAAACGAGAGCAGCACCATCTTGAAGACCCCGATACCCACCAGGCCGGCGGCCAAGGGATTGTCGGCACAGGCCCGCATAGCCTTGCCTATCACGGTGCGTCCGAAGAAATAGCTTAGCAGCAGGACTAAAAATGCCAGGATGCCGATCACCCAGAAGCTTTGGGGCATCAGCGAGGCGCCCCAAAACTTTATTGGCGGGCCGCTGGTGAAAGAAGGCAGGGCATAGGGATCCTTGCCCCAGCCGAACATGGCCAGGCCCTTAAGGATGATGGAGCCGGCGATGGTGACCATTATCATGGTCAAAATGGTCGGCTTTTTAAGGGGCCGTATGGTGAGCAGATAGAGCAGGGCACCTACCAGGCTGACCAGGGCTACGCTGAAGAGGAGTCCCAGCCACAAAGGGAAGTAAAGGGTGTTAACGGCCAGCACCATGGCCAAGCCGCCCCCCACCGCAAACTCACCCTGGGCGAAATTGATTACCTCGGTTACGTTGTAGATGATATTAAAACCGATGGCCACCAATGCGTATATGGCGCCGATGGTGCAGCCGGTGAGAAAATACTGAACAATCTGGCTCTGAATGGTTATTTGGTCCAAGCTGTTCTCGCGGTGTCAATTCTTGCGGGTATTATATATCTAGTTGGCCTGCTATATAAAAAGACTTAGTATTTACCCACCTCGATGGCGTAGCGGTACATTTCCTGTACGGCTTCTAGAGTGCAGGCATGATGAAGCGAGCTGCTGGTAGCCAGCATGTAGCCCCCGCCGGCCTTGGCCTGGGCCATGCACCTGTCCACCTCCGCGCGCACCAAGTCCAGATCGGTAGTGGGAAGAACCCCCACACTGTCAACGTTGCCCAACAAGACCAGCTTGTCGCCGTAATTTTTCTTGATGCGGCCCAGATCGTTGCCGGCCGGCGGCTCCATGGCCTGGATACCCTTGATGCCCGCCTCTATGGCCATCTCCAGCAAGGGCTCCACAAAGCCGTCTGAATGCCAGAAGACGGGAATATCCAGGGCATCTACAATGCGGCGGTAACAGGGGATGGCCAACTCCCGGAAGTCGGATGGGGAGACAAAGGTTTTACCTTTATAGGCCACGTCATCGCCCATGACCAGAAAGTCGGCCCCCAGGCTCTGAACGTGTTGGCATACTTCGATATACCAGTTGGTGCGGCGGTCAAGGGCTTCTATGATCAGTTCGCGGTCGTCATACATGGTGTAGAAAAAATGCTCCAGCCCCATGCTTTCCATGGTCAGGCCAAAGGGCCCGGAATGGAAATTAAGAGTGTAGCATTTATCGGGATATGAATCGCGGTATCTCTGTAAAAGCTCCGGCGGGACACGTTCTTGCAGCCGCAGGGGCGGTATGTACTTGTCCAGGTCCTCCCTGGTCTTGAGTGCGCCTTGGATATACGATCCCCGCTTCCAGACCCGGCCGAATTCATCGATTCCGTTCCAGCCCGCAAAGACGCCGCCCCCGGTCTGCATGTCCTGGGGGATGTCCTTGATCAACCCGGCCATCATGGGCATTCCCTGACACCAGTTCTGGACCCTGATGGGAAATGAGTCCAGCCCCAGCCGCTCAAATGCCTTTAAAGGATTATCAGCTCCGCCCAGCGCCTTGATGAATTTGGTGTCTATGGCAAAGGCGAACAGGGGCACCCGGTCCGGCTCCTGGTGAGCGATGGTGGTCAGCACTCTTTCACGGGAAGTCATGGCAGCCATTGTGTTGTTCCTCTGGATTGAAAACTAATTCGGTGAAGCCATCCGTTGTTGGTTCAGTCCCGGGCGGCTAGAAGCTCTCCTGCCTTTTCTACGGCCGAGGCCGCATCTGGGGCCCAGCCGTCGGCACCTATGCGGGCGGCGAACTCCTCGGTCACCGGCGCCCCGCCTACCATGATTCTCATCCAGCTCCTATGGCCGGCTTTCCCTATGGCATCGATGGTGTCCTTCATGCTGGGAAGGGTGCTGGTCAAAAGGGCGGAAAGACCCACTATGTCGGGCTTTTCTTGTTCGATCGCCGCTACGATCTTGTCCGGGGCAACGTCGATTCCCAGGTCAACTATCTGGTAGCCGCCCCCCCGCAGCATCATGGAAACCATGTTCTTGCCCACGTCGTGTAAATCGCCTTTCACCGTAGCAATCAAAAACTTGCCCCGGGGCTGGTGGTTGCTGACGGCCAGGATAGGCTCCAAGACCTCCATACTGGAGTTCATGGCCCGGGCGGCGATCATCACTTCCGGCATGTAGATCTCGTCGGCCTTAAACTTGCGCCCGATGACAGCCATAGCTGCCACCAGCCCCTGATCCAGAATGACCCCGGGGTCAAGTTTTTGGTCCAGGGCCTTTTGCACCAGCTCCACGGTCAGGGGGGCATTGCCGGTAATCAGGGCCTGGTTGATTTGTTGCAGGACATCTTCCATCAGTTTTTTCCTAGCTGTGCGATTGCTGGTTAAAAAGGTTACTTAAGCAGATGCCAATCGCCGTCCTTGACTTGCACCATCACATAGCAGTCAGGGCTAAGGCCCGCGTGGTCCTGAGGCGAACGGTTGAAAGTGCCGTTGATACCCACGAAGTTTTTCAGGTTCTCCTGATAGTCTCTGATCTTGGCCCGATCCGGCCCCACCGCCTTAAGGGCGGCGACAAACTGGTTTATGGCGTCCCAGGCATGCCCGCCAAATAAATTGACCTCACTTTTGAACTTGGTCTCGTAGAGTTTCTTGTATTGGGTCGCCACTTGGTAATGGGGGTCTTTGGGGTCGAGCTCGTTAGCCACGCAGACGCGGGCCACGGGAAGGATCACCCCCTCGGCTGCGCCTCCGGACAGCTCGATGTTGCGCTTACTGGCGAAGCCGTAACTTTGATAGAGGGGAATCTTGATGCCGAGTTGTTTCCAGTTGCGGGTTACCAGAATCTGGGTGGGGCCGATGGACCAGTTGATGATGGCGCTGGCGCCGGAGCCGCGGGCCTTGGTCAACTGGGCGGTAAGGTCTGATTCCTTGGGCCCATAGGTAATATCAGCCACCACTCTGATGCCATATTGGGATGCCAGCTTCTGGAGCTGCTCCCGGCCGCTGATGCCGTAGCCGCTGGATACGGTCATGAGGGCGACTTTTCTGATGCCCTTCTTTTTCATGAAACCGTAGATCAATCGCACCGCCAGGTCGTCGCCAGGAACCACCTTGAAAACCCATTTGCGCTTGTCCACGGGCGCCCCGATTTTGCGGCTGGCGGCCATGGCAATCAGGGGGGCCTTGAAACGTTCCACGGTAGGGATCACAGCCATTGCATTACCACTGCGCGATGGGCCCATGATGCCCAACACTTCATCCCGTTTAATCAGCTTTTTGACGGCTAAAAGAGTCTTGGTGGCGTTGGATTCAGTGTCATAGATGACCAGTTCCAGAGGGTGTCCGTTGATGCCGCCGCCTTTATTGACGCGATCGGCTATCAACTGGGCAGTATTTCGTTTTGGCTCACCTAAGAACGACGCCACGCCGGTTATTGGCACTACCACGCCGATTTTGTATGGTTCCTTGGCCAAAGCCGGCCAGTTACCCGTAGCCATGAAAACCAGCATCAGCAAACCCACAACGGTGATAGTTTTTTGGAATCTCATTGGGATTCTCCTTATGTGAGATTATGGATGGCTGAGTTCTTGGATTGGTTTATAAGCAATGAGGATGCCAGACTCATGTCTATGAGAGTTAGCAAATAATTTCATCTAGATAATTCGACTGGGCCTATTTGGGCAAAATATATTTTTTCCGCTATTTCGTAATAATATGATATATTGCAATGCATCGGTTTTTAATGTTCATTTCTTCAGGATTGTTTCAATGCATCGAGCGCTCTATGCTGACTTAAGCCAGGAGCAAAGGGACATCCTGCTCCTGCTTGCCATGATCCCTCCACCGGTTTCTCTTGATGTATTGGTTGGGGTAACACCCTACCCACCGGTCAGGATATTGCAGCTCATTGATGACCTGCTAAAGAAGGCAATCTTGACCATACATCGTCCTTCCGGCGCCGGGTTCTATCACTTCAAAAAGACCGATGAGGTTTCTCAAATCCTGGCCAATGCCCCACAAGGACATTTGCAGCAATCTGCAACCAAGTTAATCGAATATTTTGAAAAGGCCTTTGAGCAAGGACCAAAACGTTGGCTTGCCATAACGCACGTATATGAGGTTTCAGGATTGATGCCCCGGAACCTAAGCTACTGCCTGAAATCAGGCCAGTATTGTTTGGAACGGGGCCTAGGTGATCAAGCGGCCGACTACTTTCGTTTGGCCATCAAAGGGATGCCCGCCCAGGGTTGCAGCCCTGGCGAGAATACGGTCTACGTAAAGGCTGTATTGGGGCTTACCCAGGCCCGCGGCCACATGATACCGCTTATTCAGCAAGACGAGCTTCTAACTTCCGCCAGGCAATACGCCAACCAGATCGAGAACCTGGAGCTTTTGGCGCGGGTGGACTTGGTCCATGCCCAGGTGCTTAAAAGCGCGGGTGACTATCCACAGGCAGCGCATTTCTATGACGAGGGATGGGATCTGGCCACCAAACTGGGGCAGGAAGAGCTGCTTAAATGGGCCGCACTATGCACTTCCGACTTCCTGCATTGGCAAGGGCGGATCAAGGATGCAGTGGAGCGCTATGAGCAGGTTATCGGCAACCTGGAGGACTTTCCCTCGGACGAGGACACTTTACGGGCCTGTGCCTGCTTGGGCTGGTGTTATGGCATCTGCGGTCAAATCGCCCGCGGCATCGGCCTGATTGAGACGGTCAGATCGCGCGCACTTAAAAGAAACCTGCCCCGAGTTAAAATCTACGCTGATATCATGACCACCCTGATTTGCCTGGATTACCGCCGCATTCCCGAAGTCGAAGCCTACGTAACCGAAATCTTAAGTCAGCCCCCAGAAATGCTGGGCTTATACGACTTATGGACCGCCAATGCCGCCATGGCCTATGTGAAGTTCTATCATGGCGATTTAGAGTCATGTTTTGAATTTCAAAAAAAGGCCTATGACAAATCACGGGAGCTGGGTTGGCCTCATCATCGCGGACCTTGGAACTTCGAGTACCTGGACGCCTTGGAAAAAGTGGGGTTTGTCCATCCGGGAATGAATTACCAATCGGAGATTGAGCGCATTCTTAAGTGGCCTGATATCTACATGCAGGGAGTGGGGCTGCGTTACCGGGCACTCCGGGCCTTGGAGAACAAAACACCTGAAGACCGGATTCTCGCTGACCTGGAGAAAAGCCAGGAGCTTTTAAGCAGGGCCGGGGCCAATCTGGAGCTTTCGCGCACCCGGATCTTAATGGCCAGAGTGCTTTTAGCCCAAGGTCAGAGGGAAAAGGCCCAAGCCCTTCTGGCCCCAGCTTGGAAAGCTATCTCAGCTGGAAACGAGGAGCTATTCCCCAGCGACCTCAAACGTTATGTGATCCCTGAAGACAGAGAGCAACTGCTGCTCGACACCGTAGTTGAGGCCGGCAATACCTTGGGCACGGTTAGAAACAAGGCCCAGTTGTTGGAGCGTTTCATCAACCTGATCATGCAGTTCACCAAGGCGGAAAGAGGCGGATTTTTCTTGTTGGGCCCAGAAGGTGAATTAGAGATGAAGGCCAGCCGTAATCTGGATTTGGCTATGGTC
>JASFOZ010000075.1:0-12074 GCA_050116255.1 Desulfarculaceae bacterium | reverse complement strand
GCCTGAAAGCCATCCTTGATAGCGGTATCTTTTATCTTGGCCAGCAGGAATCGCTTCGCCTCAGGAGTCAAAACCCAGGGGTATTCAGAAAGCAGGGAAAACAGATCCTGGGCGCGCTTATGCCTTATCAAAAGGCCCTGGTGCCCGGCGATTATGGACTGGTATTTTTCCTCTACAGTAAAGCGGGGAAAGGCGAACAAGACTGCGTAAACCACGCTCCTGGCCCGGGAGAGATCGTTTGCCTGGAGATATTGCCGGTATTTTTGAGCAATGCCTACAAACGCCTTTTGCCGGAAGGGATTATAATAATTATCCGGCTTGAGCAGAGGCTTGGGCATTAGTTTGTGTTTTAAGAGCAGGGCCTGGATGTAATCCATCTCCTTGTAGATGGTTTCAGCCTGGTAGATGTTTTCATAACTAGCCGTGATCTGCTGGAAGTTACTGACCAGGCGGTCCAAGGCGGCCCGGTGGTACTGGGAGGCTATGGCCTGGGCCTGGGTGTTCTCTGGAAACAGCTCCAAAGACTCCAGGGCCAGCTTCACCGCAGCCACGTAGTCACCGCTTTTAACCTGCTCCGCCGCTGCTTCAGCCCGAAGCAAGGAGTTGTGATAGGGGGTGTTGCTCAGACAGCCGCACAATAACAAGAGGACGCCGGCCAGGCAGTGCAGGTGTTTTGATTGAAGCGGCAAAAAGTTACCCTCTCACGGCAAGCAGGTATGGTGCAGGCGGCTGGCGCGTTAATGACCATTGAAGGCATGATTACATAATCCAAAGCCAAAACTCAACCAAGGTGCAGGCGGAGCCGTTGACCGAGGTCTTGGAATCAACATCCGCAAAGGCCGGGTCCATCTTGCCCCCTGACGGCCCCTGTGCTAGGGTTTTGCCGGTTTAGTTCATAAAATCACTCCCCTCTCGATGGGAAAGCCCAATGAATATCTTGGTCTGCGTAAAACATGTGCCTGAGACGGCGGAGGCTGATCTTAAAGTGCGCCCGGACGGCCTGGGCGTGCAGAGCGATGACCTGGTCTTTGACCTGAACGAATGGGACCTCTACGCCGTGGAGGCCGCCCTGCAGCTGACCGAAGAACACGGGGGCGAGGTGACCGCCGTGACCCTGGGCAATGAGGATGCCGAGGACAGCCTGCGCCGGGCCCTGGCCATGGGCTGCCAAGAGGGCGTGCACATCGTGGATGAGGACCCCGCCGGCCTGGACGGCCACGCTGCTGCCGGACTCTTGGGCCAGGTGGCATCAAAAAAGGAGTATGACCTCATCCTCTGCGGGGTGCAGGCTGCTGACGACGGCCTGGCCTGGACCGGACCCGCCCTGGCCGCCCGCCTGGACCTGCCCCATGCCACCATGGTCACCGCCATCGAGAAGGCCGGCGACAAGTTCAAGGTGCGGCGGGAGCTGGAGGGGGGTATGGAGGAGGAGCTTTTGTTGCCCTGCCCCTGTCTCTTGACCATCCAGACCGGCATCAACGAGCCCCGCTATGTTTCAGTGATGGGCATCCGCAAGGTGCGCAAAAAGCCCCTGGAGGTGTTGGCGCGCACGGATATGGAGGCCAAAGCCGGCCCCCGGCTCAAGGTGCTGAGCCTGTCCCTGCCGCCGGCCGGGGGCCAGGTGGAGTTTCTGGAAGGCTCGCCCGGGCAGCAGGCCGAGGCCCTGGCCGCCATTCTGGCGGAAAAGGGAGGCCTCAAATGAGCGTACTGGTTATTGCCGAACACCGCGAGGGCACCCTGCGCGAGGCCACCCTGGAGGCCCTGGGCGCGGCCCGCACCCTGGGGGCGGGAGAGGTGCTGGCCCTGGTGCTGGCAACGGAGCCGGGGCCTCTGGCCGCTGAGCTGGCCCCCTTTTGCGATGAGGTCCTGACCATGGCCCAGCCCAGCCTGGACCCTCCCCTGGCCGAGGCCTGGCTGCCTGCGGCCCGGGCGGCGGTGCTGGAAAGCGGGGCCTCCCTGGTGCTCATGCCCCATTCTTCCTGGGGCATGGAGCTGGGACCTCGTTTGGCCGAGGAGATGGACGCCCCCCTGGCCCCGGATATCAGCGCCCTGGAGTATTCCGAGGGCGGCCTTAAGGGGCAGCGCATGGTCTTTGGCGGCAAGCTGACCGCCTCCTGTGAGCTTATGCCCGCCGGGCTTTATGTGGCCACTTTACGGGCCGGCGTCTTTTCAGCGCCAGATGCTAAAGAGCCCGCCCCCATAAGGGAGTTGGCCCCGGCGGCCCCGGAGCAGATCGCCACTGCCTTTGTGGGCTATATCAAACAGGCTGCCGGCGATGTGGACATAACTGCGGCCAAGATCCTGGTCAGCGTGGGCCGCGGCATTGAGGGGCCGGACAACCTCCCCCTGGTGGAGGCGCTGGCCGAGGCCTTGGGCGGGGTGGTTTCCTGCTCCCGCCCGGTGGCGGACAAGAAGTGGCTGCCCAAGACCCGCCAGGTGGGCACCTCGGGCCAGACCGTACGCCCGGACATCTACCTGGCCCTGGGCATAAGCGGGGCCTTCCAGCATGTGGCCGGCATGCAGGGCGCAGGCACCATCATCGCCCTGAACAAGGACCCCAAGGCCCCCATCTTCCGGGTGGCGCATTACGGCATCGTGGGTGATCTTTTCGAGCTCCTTCCCCTGGTGACCGAGAAAGTAAAGGCCCTAACCTGAACCTGAAGATGTACAAATTATTGCAGCCGGTCTGTCAGAGGTGCATCAGCCTCTCTGGTTTTTGCCTGATCGATGTTGTATAAATTTAGCCCATGACGCAAGAGCGCTCCAATCTGCTTCCCGCCTGTGGTTTCATCTTGGCCTTGGCCGTGATCTGCGCCCTGGCCTTTAATCTGCTCATGCCCCAGGGGATCGGCATTCTGCCCCCGGAGATGAAAAATCCGCTTTGGCAGTGGGTATCGCCCCAGGAGGCGGCCAAGCTCTATGACCAAGGCGCCTTGTTCGTGGACGCCCGCGATCCCGGCAAGTACAAGCTGGCCCACATCAAAGGGGCGGTGAACCTATATCCTGAAGAACTGGAAGGGGTCTTCAAGCTGCTCAAGCGCAAATTTGTAGACGCCGGTATGGTGGTGGTTCACGGCCGCAAATTCAGCACCTTCCCCGCGGCCATAGTGGCTCAGAACCTGCGCCAAAAGGGCCTGAAAAAGGTGCTGGTGGTCAAAGGAGATCTGGAGGAACTCAAGGCTGCCGGCCTGCCTCTGCGTCTGCCCCGGCGGAGGGCCTCAAGATGAAGACCCTCGGGGAAACACTTTCTTTTGCCAGCCGTCTGTTTTTGGCGGCGCTTTTCATCTACGCCTCTTATGACAAGGTGTGGGAACCGGACGGGTTCGCCCGCGCCGTGGCCGAGTACCAGATGCTGCCCTTGTGGGCGGTGAATGCCGCATCGGCCTTGCTGGCTTGGCTGGAGCTCATCGTGGGCATCTTTCTGCTCTTGGGCCTATTCACCCGCTCTTCGGCCCTTTGGGCCCTAGGCCTGCTTTTGTTTTTCACCGCCCTGATGCTATACGCTGAGATCACCGGCGCATCCTATGACTGCGGCTGCTTTCCCGGCCAAGAACAGGGACACGCCGCCGGATTGGACGCCGCCCTGCGGGATGCCCTGTTTCTGATTCCGGCCTTATGGCTGATGATCCGCCCCGGGCGCTGGCTGCGCCTGGCCTGAGTCATACCCACTCCAGCCCTGCCTAACGCAAGCGCCAACCTTGGGGCATATTTTGTTAAAGTGCCTGGGCCTAATGGCCGATAAATACGTTAGAGGCGGAATCCGCCTGTAGCAGTAAATCAACCCAGGAACCGACATGGGGATCACTAACGGAATTACGGCCCTTTCCCAGGTGATGGCCAACCAAATCCAGGCCCAGAGCCAACTGGGGCTCAACCTGGCGCGGGCGGCCAATCAGCAGCAGATGTTGAGCCAACAAGGGGAGTTGGCCCTGCAGGTGATCCTATCCTCTCTGACGGGCAAGGGTGTGAATCTGGATAAGACAGTGTGATCGGGGTCTGAGCGGGCACATCCCGGGCGTCCCCGCCGATCCCAGGATCCGCGGACTTAACCCGCGGGAATAGGCCGGTGGCCAGTGCTGCCGGCCTGCTTTTTGGGGGATCATTTTTTTAACCTCAGGTATCACTAAACCCTGTCAAAATTCCAATCTGTGCTATTATCAAGGGCGTTTTTCCCCCGTTGGCAGCGGCCGCCGGCTGGGAAAAAATCAATAATACAACGGGCCTAGTAGGCCTGGAGGCATTTTTTTATTTGTGGGCCGGGGAGTTTGTCATGCCTGAGGCTGGGAAAAATCTGGATCTTTTGTGCATTAACGCCATCCGCATGCTGGCGGTGGATATGGTGGAGCAGGCCAATTCGGGCCACCCGGGCATGCCCCTGGGCGCCGCGTCCATGGCCTATGTGCTCTGGAATAAGTTCCTGCGCCACGATCCCGCCAACCCCCACTGGCCGGGGCGGGACCGGTTTGTGCTCTCAGCCGGCCATGGCTCGGCCCTGCTCTACGCCCTTTTGCACCTGACCGGTTATGACCTGCCCCTGGAGCAGCTCAAGAAATTCCGTCAATGGGGGAGCATGACCCCCGGGCATCCTGAGTACGGCCTGGCCCCGGGAGTGGAGGCCACCACCGGACCCTTGGGTCAGGGTTTCGGTATGGGGGCGGGCATGGCCCTGGCCCGGCGCTTTTTGTCATCCACCTTTGACCGTCCCGGGTTCGAACTTTTTGATTACCATATCTATGCCATTGTCAGCGACGGCGACCTGATGGAAGGCGTGGCCAGCGAGGCCGCCTCCCTGGCCGGCCATATGGGTCTGGGCAGGCTGGTCTACCTGTACGACGACAACCACATCTCCATCGAGGGCAATACCAAGCTTACCTTCAGCGAGAACGTGGAGGGTCGTTTCCAGGCCTATAACTGGCAGGTACAACGGGTGGCGGACGGCAATGACCTGCAATCCATGGAGTATGCCATTGAAAAGGCCCGCTCCGATACCAAGAG
The DNA here is from genome assembly GCA_050116255.1 of Desulfarculaceae bacterium. GTDB lineage: Bacteria > Desulfobacterota > Desulfarculia > Desulfarculales > Desulfarculaceae > JASFOZ01. Next base: position 7,079 of record JASFOZ010000075.1, on the reverse strand, counting down.
GCCGTCCCTGATCATGGTGCGCACCCAGATAGGTTACGGCAGCCCCCGGCAGGATGACGCCAAGTCCCATGGTGAACCCCTGGGCCCGGAGAATACCGCCGCCACCAGGCAAAATCTGGGCTGGGAATGGGAGCCCTTCCAGATACCGGACGAGGTTTCCCTGCATATGATTAAGGCCCGAGAACAAGGCGGCGAAGTCCGCACAAAATGGGAAGACCGCTTCAAGGCCTACTCTCTGCATTATGCTGACGAGGCTGAGGCCTTACAGCAGCAGCTAACCGCAAAGATGCCTCCGCACTGGCAAAAGGCTCTGCCGGTGTTCAAAAAGGGCGACGGCCCTATCGCCACCCGGGCGGCATCGGGCAAGGTTATCAACGCCCTGGCCCCGGCCCTGCCCCACCTGGTGGGGGGCTCGGCTGACCTGGCCCCCTCCAACAAGACCATGATCAGCGACTCGGGCGACATGCGCCTGCCCGGGCCCGGATGCGGCCGCAATATACACTTCGGGGTGCGCGAGCACGGCATGGGCGCCATGCTCAACGGCATGGCCCTGCACGGCGGGGTGATTCCCTATGGAGGGACCTTTTTGGTCTTCAGCGACTATATGCGCCCCTCCCTGCGCCTGGCCGCCATCATGCAGACCAAGGTGGTGTTCATATTCACCCACGATTCCATCGCCGTGGGCGAGGACGGCCCCACCCACCAGCCCATTGAGCACTTGATGTCCCTGCGGGTCATGCCCGGCATGACCGTGATGCGCCCGGCCGACGCCAACGAGACCGCAGCCGCCTGGGAGGCCGCCCTGTCCCGGTCCGGGCCCACCTGCCTGCTGCTTAGCCGCCAGAAGCTGCCTGTGTTGGACGCATCAGCCTATCCCATTGCCGGCGGAGTTCCCAAGGGGGCCTATGTTTTGTCCGGCTGCCCGGACCCCTGCCAGTTGATCCTGCTGGCCAGCGGGGCTGAGGTCCATCTGGCCCTGGAGGCCCAGGCAGCCCTGGCTGAAAACGGGGTGGCCAGCCAGGTGGTCTCCATGCCCAGTTGGGAGCTTTTCGCTGAACAGGACCAGGCCTACCGGGATCAAGTGTTGCCCCCCCATATTAAGGCCCGGCTGGCCATCGAGGCCGGCGCCACCCTGGGCTGGGAGCGCTGGGTGGGAGATGCCGGCGAAATAGTGGGGATCGACCGCTTCGGAGCCTCAGCCCCTGGAGGCAAGGCCCTGAAGAACCTGGGATTCAATTTGGAAAACATAATGATCAAGGCCCAGGCCCTGTTGGGCAGAGCCTAATCCTAGCCCGGCAGCACCCAGCCGGGATATTGCCCCAGAGCGCATCCAGGCGGCCATCATGATCGAGACCCTGGAAGACATGGGCGGCCAGGTGTTGGAGCCTGGCCGCAAGTTCAATTTTCAGTGCCGCCCGGACCTGGCCTGCTTCGGCTCCTGCTGCCGGGACAAGCGGCTCCCCTTGATGCCCTATGACGCCCTGCGCCTGCGCCGGGCCTTGGGCCTTTCCTCCTCCGAGTTTCTGGCCGGGCACACGGAGTTGGAGGCAGACCCCCGCTCGGGCTGGCCGGTGCTGCGCATCAAGCTCACCGCCCAGGGATTGTGCCCCTATGTGGATGACGGCGCCTGCCGGGTCTATGCCCACCGGCCCACCTGCTGCCGCATATACCCGGTGGTGCGTGCGCTATCCGCCCCCGGCGGCCCTGTAAAAGAGGTGTTTCTGCGCCAGGAAACCAAGGGCTGCTTAGGCTGGGATCAACCTCGGCCCCTGACCCCGGAACAATGGCTGCAGGACCAGCACCTGGAGGAGTATCTCAAATACAACGACCGCCTGGCCGGCCTTATTATGCATCCTCAGCGTAAAGGCAAGGTGCAACTCGACCAGCGCCAGACCCACGCCTTTATCGCCGCCCTCTACAACCTGGATATGTTCGGCCAGATGGTCCGGCAGCCGGGCTTTGGCGAACGCTTTGGGCTGCCTCCCAGCCGGGTGGAGGCCGCCCTGGCCCAGGAGGAAGAGCTAATGCTCCTGGGGCTGGACTGGCTCATCGGGCAGTTGTTTGGGAATCAACCAGCTTAGCATTTTATAAGTTGCATCATTGGCAAGGCCAATCACATAACAAGGTGTATCGCTAAAACTGAAGATGGGAGGGCTGACACCCAGGCTGTTTTAAAAATTTATTTTAGTGAAACGGCTCGGTTCGTTTTAGACCTGTTCAGGGTTTTTTCAAGAAAGGTTGCCTGCCCGGCTGAGCCCCGCAAATAGATGCCAGCAAGCGAAAGGCAAAGACATGAAAAAAACCTGGATGATCCTTGTGTTGTTGGTGCTTGGGCTGGCCGCCAACCCTGCCTTAAGCCATACCCCCAAGGGAGGGCTGGCAGGTGTGGCCATGAGCCCGGACGGGAAGATTTTGGTGGCGGGAGGGGACAGCAGGGTTCTGTATTTGCTGGACCCAAAGTCTTATGAGGTCAAAAAGAGGATATGGCTCCGGACCAACATCTATGAAATGGATTTCAATCTGGATGGTTCGGTTCTGGTGGTGGAGGACACCAAAGAGGTTTTGTATTTCATCGATACGGCCACTTGGCAGATCAAGATCCAGGTAAAGGATGCCGGCCGCTACAGCGCCGCGCCTGCTGCAAACCTAGTCGCCGGGCTGAAGCCTGGGTGGCAAAAGAGCACCATCCAAATTTTGTCAATGAAAGACGGCTCCCTCAAGGGCAAGATCGAGTACCCCGGCCCTATAAAGTTGATCGGCCTCAATGCCCAAGGCACCAGGCTGGTGGCCATTGCCGAAGGCCCCAGGGACATTGAGGCCAAAAAGAAGCCTCCCAAGGGCCTGAAAGGCTTTGAGCGCGACAAATTCAAACAAATGCACGACGGCAAAACCTCGGTTTTGATTGAATATGAAATCCCCTCCGGCAAAGAGCTCCGCAAACAACCGTGGTTTTATCTGCCTGGAATCGCCAAAAGCCTGGTGGCAGGCGAAAGCTCTGCCTTGATCATCGCCTATGACAACCTAAACGCCCTTTGGCAGGGAAAGGATCTGAAGCTGCTGCAGATCCAGAACTCCTACAACTATGGGGCTGGGATATCTTCGGACCGCAAGGCCTTTCTTACCGGCGGCCTGCGTAATGGAACCTACGCTAAGTTCGACAGTCTTAAGATGACCACCTTTGAAATTCCCTCATTACCGGGATGGTCGGAGTATTTTTTGGATTTTGGTTTTGGACCGGATGGGACCGGGTATGGGGTGACCACCGCCTACCGCTTGGTGGTGATTACCAAAGACGGCAAGGTTAAAAAAGTGGTGCCTGTCTATTGACCGGCTAGGGTGTTTTTGTTTCTGCTGAATAGTGCCGGGCCGGCAAAGTCTAATAATATTTCTCAGACCGGGATCGCCTTGGTCGTGAGCCTATCGCTCAGGCTAGGGCTCCCGGTAGTGATTGCCGCGTACCCATGCCACCCAGGACCGTGAGGTGCTCCCATAATATAAGGATCCTTACCGACCCCGATGTAACTAGCCAGAACACGACAGGCACCCGGAGCAAGCCTCGGGCCCTGGAAATAACACCTTTTCACTTTCAGTCGCTCATTTGCCCCATTCGCCCAAGGCGGCGCCCATGCCGCCTATTACCTGCCAAACGCCATCTTTTTTCAGGCGCACTCTGATGACCCGGCCCTTGTAGGTCTTATTATCGGTTCCCACGCAACTGAACCGGTAGAATATGACGGCAACGTTTTGGTAGATTTTAAGGGTCAGGGGTTCCAGTTTAAAGGAATTGATCGCACGCCACTTCAACTGTGCTTCATAGGCTGCTGCATCAAGGGGGTCCTTGGACCAGGCAGGCCAGATTGAACAATCTTTATGGTGGTATTTCACCGACTCGCTTATATCTTTGTTGGCCAAGGCCTTCCATCTGGCTTCTTCCAGCTTCCAGATCTCCTTTTGCTCCGCTGACCATTGCTCTGCCCGAGATTTGACCGGAGCGGCCATGCCAATGACGATCAATACCAGAAAGACCCCAACAAAACCTCGCCGTAAAAAAATTAGCCCTCTCATGATTATCCCTCCCTCTTGGCTCGGATGACTTTTTCTGTAAACAAGCCAGCTTGGCGCATGACGCATCTGAACCGGCGCTGAGATGCACCAAGTAGGGGGGCGATAATGGGAAATCGATGTGGGTTGAAGTTGATCCGGTCTTAGTGGGCTGCTGGCTCTAGGCGAAAATAGTGCCGTGCGAAGACGGGCTGCAATCTGGAGCAAACCCCTGAGTCTGGCTCGCCTCGAATGTCGGTGCCCCCTGATGCCGGTATCATTGCTGATACTTTAAGTTTAAAAGTCTCTATTCCAATGTGTCAAATCGTGGATTGCACATCCGGCGAGACACGTTCTCCACGCCAGGCTGGGTGATTGTACCGGCCTCAGCGAGCAATATGACGGGCTGTAAAGATAGGGCGGGACCATACGGCCCCGCCCTTTATGCTTGTGTCCTTAATCTTTGATTGCCACAGTCAGGTCTTAGACGGCCTCAGCGGCGCGGCGGTCGGCCATGTCCACTAGCACCCGCTCCTTGCCCTTGTCCAGACCCAGGGCCTGACGCTTTTTATCTATATGTGCGATCATCAAGCGGGCCATCTCAGAAGGATCGGTGGCAAAGCCCCACTTGCCCATGCCCTGCTGCTCCAGCCGGTTGAACAACAAGTCATGGAACTTGGTGCCCTCCACAATGGGGAAGGTTACTCCGAACAGGGTGTACACGCCCGAGGCCACGAAGTACTGGCCGATGGCGATGGCCTTTTCGCTCATGTATTCCGGCGCAGCCCCGGCCACGGGCAGGTCGGCGATGCTGTCGCCCAGGCCGCCGGCTTTCACCATCTCCGCACAGGCGATGAGGATGCGGCTGTTGTCCACACAGGCGCCCAGGCCCAGGACCGGCGGGATGCCCACCGTCTCGCAGACCTCTCTGAGGCCAGGTCCGGCCAGGGCGGCCGCCTCGGGCGTGAGCAGGCCGTGCTTGGCCAAGGCCACCTGGGCGCAACCGGTCTGCACCACCAGCACGTCGTTCTTGATGAGCTCCTTGACCAGCTCCACGTGCGCGTAGTCCTGCTTATACCTGGCGTTGGTGCAGCCCACCACGCCAGCCACCCCGCGTATACGGCCGTTGATTATATTTTCGTTCAGAGGAGTGTAGGAGCCACGGAAGGTGCCGCCCAGCATGTAGTTTATATACTCATGACTGAAGCCGTACACCCCCCGGTCGCGGCGGCGGGGAATCTGCACCGGCATTTCACGGTCGGCGAAACGCTTGATGGCCATCTCCACTATCAGGTCAGTGCAGTCGCGCGGGTCGTCCTCCTCGAACTCAATATGGGTCACACCCTCGATGTGGGCCCGGGGGTTGGTGGTGAACAGCTTGGTGCCGTAGCACTCAGCCACCTTGGCCAGGCCTTGCTTTATACACTGTACGTCCACGGCCATGGCGTCCACTGCGCCGGTGACCAGCACCGCCTCGGTGCTCATGAAGTTGCCCGCATGGGGGATGCCGTGGCGGGAGAGCATCTCCAGGCCGGAACAGCACATGCCCACCAGGTTGATGCCCTTGGCGCCCGCGGCCTTGGCCTTTTCGATGAACCCAGGATCGGATACCGAGGCCAGCATGGAATCGAACATATTGGGCTCGTGACCATGGACGATGATGTTGACTTGGTCCTCCTTGAGCACGCCCATGTTGACCTCGCCCTGCACCGGTTTGGGCGTGCCGAAGAGGATGTCGCTGATCTCGGTGGAAACCATGGAGCCGCCCCATCCGTCGGCCAGAGCGGTGCGGCTGATCTGCTTGACGATGTTTTCATGGTCCTGGTCCATACCCATGTGGGTGCGGTGTATCAATTCCATGATTTCGCGCATGGCCCCGCGCGGCGCCACCCCTTCCTTGCGCCACATCTCCTGGGTGGCCTCGGGCGCGCGCTTAAGGAAGGGCAGCTCGCCTTCGATCTGGGTGTAGGTGCATTCCAGCTCAGTGGCCACGTCGCGGGCGATATCCAGCATCTCACGGTCCAGGGTGGCGATGCCCAGCATCTCGGCCACCTCATAGAGCTTTTCCACGTCCTGGATCTCATAATCCTTGTTATGGCCCTCCACCACGGCGCGGAAGAGCTTGACCATCTCCATGCCGTGGTCGGTGTGGGCCGCAGTGCCGGCGGCCACCATGCGCCCGAAGTTGCGGGATTGAATAGTGTCTATGCTGGCCCCGCACACGCCAACCTTGCCGTAGGGGTCATTGGCGTTCAAGCGGCAGGGGCCCATGAAGCAATGCTTGCAACAGGCTGATTTGGCGCCGATGGGGCAGGCCTTCATGCTCACCGCCCGGTCAAAGGCTGTTTCCACGCCGTCCCGGCGCGCCTTGGCCAGCATCTCTTGAGTAGTTTCGCAGGTAGTGAGTTCGGCAGGGCTGATCGTCTCTATCTTACTTACTTTATTGTCTTTTTTCACGATAAAGGCCTCCTCCAAGTGCCCTTGGCGGTCATATACCATCTCCCCTGGGGCACTGTTAAAAAATGTCACCTGCATTATCAAATTTCTACTATATTAATAGTAATTACTCCTAGACAAAGGCGCAAGGCAAGGAGCGCTCTAAATGCTCTTTTTGTTATTTAGTGGAAAAAATTAAGAATATCATACGAATGAGGGCTATGGTTCCACGTGCGGCCGCTAGCGAGGCGTCTGCCCCACCAAAAAGGGCATCCCAGCCTCCGCCCAGATCTAGGACGCGGGCCGGGATGCCGCATTACAGATTACAGGTTCAAATCTCACGCCCGCCGTGATGCGCGTATGGAATACATTCACTCCATAGGCTCAGCCGTCCAAGCGATTGGATGCCTCCTTGGCCCTGGAGACCTCCCGCCGCAGGCGGCGTTGTTGGATGTTCTTGTCTTCCTCCAGCTGGTTGCAGGCGCATGAAAGGGCTTCCCGGGCCTGTTGGCCGCCGATCATACCCAAGGCGCAGGCAGCGGCGCAGCGGACGGCAATGGGTGCCCGGGCATCCTGCATCAGGGCATTCAGGGCGCTCACCG
>JASFOZ010000074.1:0-12193 GCA_050116255.1 Desulfarculaceae bacterium | reverse complement strand
TGGCGGCTATAACAGCAATAGCTCCTCCAGTGGCAACGGCAACACCATCAACAACTTCGGCACCTTTACCGGAGACATCAACGGCAGCCAAAACCAAGGCATTTCCAGCATTGGCGGCGGTAACACCATAAACAACTCGGACACGGTAAACGGCGACATCTACGGCAGCTACAACAGCGGCGATTCCAGCAGCGGCGGCTCAAACACCATCAACAACTACAACAGGGTGAATGGAACCATCTATGGCGGCTATAACAGCAATAGCTCCTCCAGTGGCAGCGGCAACACCATCAACAACTTCGGCACCGTTACCGGAGACATCAACGGCAGCCAAAACCAAGGCATTTCCAGCATTGGCGGCGGTAACACCATCAACAACTCCGGCACGGTGGACCACGACATCTACGGCAGCTACAACAGCGGCGATTCCAGCAGCGGCGGCTCAAACACCATCAACAACTACGGCACCGTAGATTGCATCACAGGCAGTCATAACTTTCATGACAACAGCAGCGGCGGTGGCAACACCATAGTCAACTATGGCACGGTGAATCACGACATCTACGGAACCAATAACCAGGGGACCAACTCCTCGTCCACCGGCAACACCATAATCAACCGGGGCACTGTGGGCGGCAGCATCTACGGCAGCTACAACGAGGGCGGCTCCAGCAGCGGCGGCAACGACACCATCGTCAACTCCGGCACCGTGTTGGGCAATATATATGCAGAAGACGGCGACGACGTGGTGATCATGGAGACCGGCCCGGACCGCGTGGACGGCGTGATTGACGGCGGCGCGGGTACGGACAAGATAGTCTATGGGGGCGGGACCTGGACCCTTGGCGACGCCAAGGTGATCAACTTTGAGAGCTTTGCCATCAACGCCACCGCCGACCTTACCTTAAACGGCAATTGGGATGTCGCGGGCGACATTGCCCAGGTTAACGGCGGCAGCCTGACTGTAAACGGCAGGTTGAACACGGGCAGGCTGGTCATAAACAGCGGCTCGGCCTTTATTAAAGGCGACACCACGGTGGCAGGCGATGTGACCAACTCCGGCAGCCTGACCGTGGGCACGGACGGCAGGCTCAGCGCGGGCAGCTTGGATAATAGCGGCACGACCGTCATAAGTGGTGACACCACCGTGACGGGCGGAGTCACCAATTCTGGCGGCCTAAACGTAGGCGGCAGGCTCAACGCGGGCAGCCTGAATAACAGCGGCAGTGCCAACATAGACGGCAGTGCCGCCGTGGCGGGCGGAGTCACCAACTCCGGAAAACTAAATATCAATGGCACGCTCAGCGCGGGCAGCATGAATAACAGCGGCTCGGCCAATATAAACGGCAGCGCCACGGTGGCGGGAGGCGTCAATAGTTCCGGCAACCTAAACGTAGGCGGCACTCTCAAGGCGGGCAGCCTGAACAACGCTGGCGACGCCTATATAAGCGGCAGGGCCGACATCAGCGGGTCTGCCGACAACTCGGGCATTCTCATCGTCAACGGCGACTTGACCGCGGCCAGCCTGAGCAACTCGGGCGCCATCGGCGGCGCGGGCACCATTCACGCAAACTTGATTAACAGCGGCATCATCAGCCCGGGCAATTCCATTGACACGCTCACCGTGGCCAGTGCAGTGACCTTTGAGCCGGGATCCACCCTACAGGCTGAAATTGCTTCCGACTTCACTTGCGATTTGCTGGCGGTCTCCGGCCCGGTGACCATAAACGGCGGCGCCATCAGCACCTCCCTGCCCCAGGCGCTTTATGCCAAGGGCGCTTCCTGGGAAGTCATCAGCGCCGGCGGCGGGCTGAGCGGCGTTTTCGACACCATTGAGGGTCAGCCCGATTCAGAGGTGCTGAGCCTGTATCAAGTCAATAGCGGCGCCAGCCTGAGCCTGGTGATTGACCGTAAGTCATACGGCTCTTTTGCCGCCGGTGGAGCTGCCGATACGGGCCGGGGCCTGGACGGCCTGGTGCCTCTGGTCGAAGGCGATATGGAGAACCTGCTCCTGGCCATGGACTGGAATATGGACGCGCGGCAGATCGAGCAGACCGTAAGTGCCACTAACCCGGAGATGTACACGGGCTTCAGCGCGGCATCGCTTATGGCCGGGGGCCTGTTCGACGGGGCCTTATCCCGCCGTCTGGAGGAGCTGCGCCAAAGACGGGCCTTTTCCCTGGACCACCGCCGCGCTGTAAGCGGCCCGGTGATGGTGGCCGCCGCCGAGGCAATTCCAGTGGGCCAGGTGGAGCCAAACGCCCCCCAGGGCTGGGGCCTGTGGGCCGATCAAGAAGCGGCAGACGGCTACCTGGGCCGGGGCCAGGCCACCGCCGGCGCGGCCCTGGGCGCGGACTATGCCGTCAGCCACTGGCTGGTTTTGGGCCTGGCCACTGGAGCCACCCGCAGCGATGTCTCCTGGAGCCGCGGCGATTATGACGGAGAGATCGACGCCCTGCACACCGGCTTCTACGCCCAGGCCGGTTTTGACCGAGTTTTTGCGAGGCTGTTGCTCTCCTATGCCCGTCTCAGCAACAGCGCCACCAGGCCGGTGAGCCTGCCGGGCTATAGCGCCGATGCCAAGGCCGACTTTGACGCGGACCTCTACGCCGCCGGTCTGGCCGTGGGTTATCAGGCCCGTTTCGGGGCCTGGCTGCTGGAACCCGTGGCTGGTCTTAATTACCAGAGGATCGAGGAACAAGGCTTCTCTGAAGGCGGCGCGGGTTTTCTTAATATGGATATAGCGGACCGGGACACGGACTCATTACTGTTCAACCTGGGCCTGCGGGCCACCCGGCTTATCCAGGTGAGCGGGTGTGAGCTCCTGCCCCGGCTGGGCATCGCCTGGCAACACCAGCTCGGCGACGAGCGGCCTTCCCTGGAGGCCAGCTTCATCGACTATGGCTCCGCGCCCTTTACCGTAAATGGTGCGGAGTTCAGCGGCGATACGGCCGTGGCCGAACTCGGCCTCAGCGCCGCCCTGGAATCCGGCCTGGAGTTATTCGCCGACTATCGCTTGGCCTGGGCCGACGACTACCTGGCCCAGTCCCTCAGCGCGGGCCTGATGTATAGGTTCTAGAGCAGGTATCTTTACCTCAAAGGAGAGTTTTCATAACAAAAACGGACAGCTGAAATATTCACATATTTGAAATTACAACCAGGCGGGGCATACACATGAAATCAAGATATGCGGCTTTTGTAGCGATTCTGTATGTGCCAGCTCAAGTAACCAGTCATGAATGGGTTTCAATTCATGGAAAATGCAAGGAGGACATAGACTAAAGGGACGCCTGTGACGATTTAAGGGTATTTTAGCCCTCACCCAGATAGGCCTTGCAGATTTCTTCGTTGTTGCGCAGATTTTCCGTGGTGTCGGTTATGGTGATCATGCCCGTTTCCAGCACATAGCCCCGGTTGGAGTATTGCAGGGCCATTTGGGCATTTTGCTCCACCAGCAGTATGGTGGTTCCAGCCTTATTCAATTCTTTTATGGTCTCAAATATGGAGTCCACCACAATGGGGGCCAAGCCCAAGGAGGGTTCGTCCAATAGCAGCAGCCGGGGTTTTCCCATCATGGCCCTGGCAATGGCCAACATCTGCTGCTCTCCCCCGGAAAGGGTGCCGCCTTGTTGCTTGCGCCTTTCCTTTAGCACCGGGAAAAGCTCGAACATCTGCTCCATGTCCTCGGCCACGCCCTCGCGGTCCTTGCGCAGATAAGCGCCCAGGTCCAGGTTCTCCTGCACACTGAGCACCGGGAAGATCATGCGGCCTTCCGGCACCTGGCAGATGCCGTTTTTGACGATGTTGTCAGCAGACCAAGGCAATATGGACTTGCCGTCGTAGATTATGTCTCCGGCAATCGGATGGAGCACACCGCTTATGCTCATGAGGGTGGTGGATTTTCCAGCGCCGTTGGCCCCGATCAGGCACACGATCTCGCCTTCATCCACCTCTAGGGAAATGCCTTTTAGGGCGCGGATGTTCCCGTAATAGGTCTTTATTTCTTTAAGCTCTAGGAGCATCAACAAGCTCCTGTGCCCAGGTATGCCTCGATGACCTTGGGGTTGCGCGAGACTTCCTGGGGTTTGCCCTCGGCCAGCCATTGGCCGTAATTGATCACCACCACCCGCTCGCACACCCCCATCACCACCTTCATGTCATGCTCGATAAGAAGTATGGTTATCCCCTGGTCCCGAATCCTCTTTATCAAGGCCATCAGATCCTGGGACTCCTGGATGTTCATGCCCGCAGCAGGCTCGTCCAGCATAAGCAGCTTGGGCTCAGTGGCCAGGGCCCGGGCTATCTCCAAGCGCCTCTGGTCGCCATAGGGCAGCGAAGAGGCGGTCTCCTCATCCCGCCCCACCAGCCCCACGAACCGGAGTATCTCTTGGGCCTTGTCCTCCACCTGCCGCTCTTCCCGCTGCTGGGAACGGCTGTGGCTCACCGCCCCGAAGAAGTTGGATTTGGTGCGGCAGTGGCGGCCAATCTTGACGTTGTCCAGCACGGTCAGGGCATCGAACAGGCGGATATTCTGGAAGGTGCGGGCGATGCCCAACTCAGTGACATGCTCGGGTTTTTTACCGCCAATGGATATGGGCTCTTGTGCTTGTTTGGTGAAGTAAATAACGCCTGAGGTGGGTTTGTCCACGCCGGCCACGCAATTGAATAAAGTGGTCTTGCCGGCGCCGTTGGGGCCGATCAGGCCTATGATCTCGCCGGGATTGATGACAAAGGAAACCTCTTGCAGGGCTCTGACCCCGCCGAAGTTCTTGGAAAGCTCTTCTATGGCCAGAATCGGTTTCACTTTTCCTGGCCTTTCTTGAACCAAGTAACCCTGCGCTTGACTTTTTGCGCCCGCATGCGCTGGGCCACCGCCGGTATGGGCAGCATCCCCGCCGGCCGCCAGCGCATCATCAAGACCATGATAAGCCCGTAGAATAAAAAGCGGGAATTCTGCGGCAGGCCCAAGGCAGGCAACAGCTCCCGCAGCACCTCACCCAAAGAGACCAGGATGACTGCCCCCAGCATGACCCCCCAGATATTGCCCAGACCGCCGAGGACTATCATGCACAGGACAAAGAAAGACTCCCAGAAGATGAAATCCGTGGGCGAGATCACCGTTACCCAGCGGGCGTAGAAACTGCCCCCCACCGCCCCAAAGGCGGCGGAGATGCCAAAGGCAATGACCTTGTAATTGAGTATGTTGATGCCGCAGCTAACCGCGGCCAACTCATCGTCCCTGATGGCGAACCAGGCCCTTCCCAAACGCGAGTTTTGCACCCGGTACATGACAAACAAAGTGCCCAGGACCATGGCCATTATCAAATAATACACCTGGGGCGTATCCCCCTCAAACCACCACACCGGCCCCCCTATCCAGGAGAAGTCAATGGAAGGAGGGGTTATACCAGGCAGGCCCAAGGGTCCCCGGGTGAGCCAGATCTCATTGGTGAGAAACAAGACCACCAATTCGGAAAAGCCGAAGGTGACGATGGCGAAATAATCTCCGGTCAGCCTGAGAGTGGGTGCGCCCAGGAGCACCCCCCAGATGGCGCCGTTTAAAAAGGCCAGAGGGATGACCAGCCAGTAGGCCAGCCCGAAATGGACCGTCAACAACCCCGAGGTATAGGCGCCGATGCCGTAAAAACCCACATAGCCCAGATCCAAAAGGCCATTGAACCCGGGCACTATGTTGAGACCCAAGGCCAGGATCATGTAGAGCAAAATGAGTATGCTTACATGCATGACATACTCATCAGTGAAGGGCAGATAGGGAAGAACCAGGGCAAAGACCAAGAACCCGATTTTCACCCAGGCGCCGCTGTCCAGTTTTGGCTTTGTCTTCTCTGCCATGTCTACAAGCTCTTTTTGGTCTCCCGGCTTATCTTGCCGAACAACCCCGCCGGAATAAACACGATCACCGCGATCATTACGGCGTAGGAAATTCCGTCCCTGTAAAGGGAGCTGAGGTATCCGGCGCCAAAGGCCTCGGCGATCCCCAAGATAAGGCCGCCGAACATGGCCCCGGGCACCGAACCGATGCCGCCCAGAACCGCGGCGGCAAAGGCCTTCACCCCGGCTACATAGCCCATGGTGGGAAACACGGAGTTGTAATAGGCTCCCACCAATATACCGGCAGCCGCTCCCAAAGAGCCGGCCAAGGCAAAGGTCACGGTTATCACCCGGTTGACATTGATTCCCACCAGGGAGGCCATGGTCTTGTTCTGGGCCACGGCCCGCATGGCCTTGCCCACATTGGTTTTATGGATGATCAGATTCAGCCCCACCATCAAAACCACGGCCATGATCCAGATAAACACCTGCAGCCAGGTCACATTGGCGGTGCCGATCTTGAATGCGGTCTGGGAAAGATACTGAGGCAGCGAGGCCTGGGGAAAAGGCAGCGGCCTGGAGCCCCAGATAATCATGGCCAGGTTCTGTAAAAAGATGGACATGCCGATGGCGGTTATCAAGGCGGCCAGGCGGGGCGATTGCCGCAGGGGCCGGTAGGCGATAACATCCAAAAGCATGCCGCAGATCGCGCCCAGGCACATGGACACAGCAAAGGCAACATAAAAAGGCATGCCCAAGAAGGATATGAAGGTCAGGGCGAAAAAAGCGCCCAGGGCGTAGACCTCGCCGTGGGCAAAATTGATAAGCTGAATCACGCCGTAGACCATGGTGTAGCCCACAGCGATAAGGGCGTAGATGCCGCCCAGCGTCAGGCCGTTAAAGAGAAGCTCGGTAAACAAGTCGCAGCTGTTCTCACATTATATAGGGCGCCGGGAGTCTTCATTCTCCCGGCACCCTAGTTGAGTCAAACCTGATTCCCTACTGCATCTGCTTAGCAGGTACGAACTTGCCGTTCTTGACCACCTTGACAAAGGCGGGTTTCTGGCAATCGCCGTGCTTGTCAAAGAAGGTGGCGCCGGTGATGCCCTTGAAGGCCTTGCCCGGGGCGTTATAGGCGGCCAAACCGTCGCGGATCTTCTTGCGGTCCGCGCCCACCTTGGCGATAACTGCGGCCAAGATGCCCATGCAATCATAGGCGTTGGCGCTCATCCAGTCGGGATCGCGCTTGGCACTGGCCTTGAACTTCTTGACAAAGGCCTGGCCCGCGGGTCCGGAGGCCTCGGCCAGGAAGGGCACGGACATATAAGTTCCGTCTGCATCCTTGCCGGCCAGCTTGATATAGTCGGCATTGTCAAGGCCGTCGGCCCCGAACAAGGCCCCCTTAAAGCCGGCCTTACGGGCCTGGCGTGCGATCAAAGCGCCCTGCTGATAATAACCGGAGATGAAGATCCCGTCCGGTCCGCCCGCCTTGAGCTTGGTGATCTGGGGGCCGTAATCGGTGGTGTTCCTGGTGTAGGCCTCTGTGCCCACAATACCCAGGCCCAGCCCCTTGGCCGCCTTAACAAAGGAGTCTTTCAGGCCGATGGCGTAGTCGTTTTGCTCGTAGAACACGCCAACTTTCTTCAGGCCCAGGACTTTCTTCACATACTCAGCCAAGAACGCCGCCTGGTAATCGTCGGTGTAGCAGTTGCGGAAGAACCAGCCTTTACTGATTTTGCCGATGGTGGCGTTGGTGGAGGTGGCGGAGATAACGGGCATACCCTTTCTGATGTAGATGGGCATACCGGCCAATGTGGCCGAGGAGCAGACATGGCCGATGACCGCCACGATGCTCTTGTCGTTGGCGAACTTGGTGGCCACGGTGCCCGCTTCCTTGGGTGCACAAAGGTCGTCACCTTTGACGATCTCGACCTTGGCGCCTTTGATACCCCCTGCCTTGTTAATCTCTGCGACCTTCAGGCTCACTCCAGCCAGAATGTTGTCGCCGTAGGCCGCGGCATCGCCCGTCAAAGGCGCGCCCACGCCAATTTTAATAGACTTAGCCTGTACGGCTACCCCAGAGCCGGCTACCAGGGCCAGGCCTACCAAGGCCACGCCCAGCAAGGTCATAAGTCTTTTGGCTGACATGAATCCTCCTCCCATGACTTGTGGATTTAAATGGTGCGGCAGCCAGGGCCAGTAGCCCGGACTCCTTCCCCTTTTATAAAGGAATCTGGATTATCAATCATGATGATCGAAACCATGAATCCTTAGCACGCTGAAAAGTAATTGTCAATGTGTTAACATTTCCGCTCCCGAGCCTCAGCCCCTGGCCGTGCCCGGTCTAGGTGCGAAGAATGCGCCGAATAACCGGAAGCCCAACTCGTAAAATCGGGTTTGACCGTATAATCTGCATATCCCCTCAACACCCTGGTCCTATTTCCAGCCAGGGTCTGCCCTGCTCGTAAGGGGCATTCACAATGAATTTTGATTTATCTTAACATTTTTCAACCCCAGCTAGCGAACTCCTATTTTTCCATTCTAAAGATATTTTTCACTCTATGACGACGATGCTCTTCTGAATACAAAAACGCCCTGAAGCTCCTTTATGGTCAGCTCCAGGGCGAATAGATGTCCAGCGCAGTTTAATTTTTCGAGGCCGCCTTGAAACCCAGGTCAAAGGCCTTGAGGTTGGAAGGGACGAAACGCTTTTTGCTGTTTTGGCGTATCATCTTCTTGATGGAACTCAGGGGAACGCCCAGATTGCCGGCGGCGAACAAGGCGCCCAGCATGACCATGTTCAGGCTAAGGGGGTTCTTGGCCTTTTCCGCCAGGTCCTGGCCGTCAAAAGAAACCACCTTTTTTATTTTCCTCTTGATGACCTTAAGGGCGTCCTTTGGGTCCGGATAAGGGGCTTGGCCGATTGCCACTGTAAAGGGCGGCAGCGGCCTGGTGTTGGTGATCACCAGGCTGTTGCGGTTGGCCTTGCCCAAAAGGCGCAAGGTCTCAGCCGGCTCAAAGCTCACCAATATATCCGCCTCGCCCTCACTGACGATGGGGCTGGAGGCGCCGCCCAGGATGACCGCCGACTCCACCACCCCGCCTCTCTGGGCCATGCCATGGATCTCGCTGACCACCACCGGAACCCCTGCGTCCAAGGCGGCCATTCCCAAAAGGTTGCTGGCCAAGAGGTTGCCTTGGCCGCCCACACCCACATTTACTATACGAAGGGTCTGCATCTGTTAAGCCTCCTTTGCCACCCGGATGGCGTTCTCAGGGCATATCTGGGCGCAGAGCGCGCAACCAATACACTGCAAGGTGTTTATCTTGGCCCGGCCGTTTTCCAGATACATGGCCGGACAGGCCACGGTTTTGATGCAGTCCAGATGGTCTTTGCATTTATTCCAGTCCACTTGGAAAGGCTTGCGGGTGCGCGGCGCCACCCGGCGGGCGAACAGAGGACACAACTCCTGGGAGATGATGACGCTCACCCCATCATAGGCCACCGCCTTCTTAACGGCCTCAATCGAAGGCTTCACCTTGAGGGGTTTGATGGTGGTCACATGCTTTACCCCCAGTCCCCGCACCACCTGTTCCAGATCCACATGGGTGGTGGGGTCGCCCAGCTTCTCGGTGTCCACGCCCGGGTGGGGCTGGTGCCCGGTCATGGCTGTGGTTCCGTTGTCCAGAATGACCAGAGTGAAGTTATGATTGTTGTGCACCGCGTTGATAAGGCCGGTCATACCGGAGTGGAAAAAGGTGCTGTCGCCCACAAAGGCCACCACCTTTTTGCCCGTGGCCCGGGCGAACCCGCCGGAGGTGGAGACCGAGCTGCCCATACATATCACCAGGTCGGCCATGCTGATGGGGGGAAGCAGCCCCAGGGTGTAGCAGCCGATGTCCGTGGGGAAGATGGCGTCCGTGCCCACCACCTGTTTGACTGCATAATAAGTGGCCCGGTGGGGGCATCCCGGACACAGGTTGGGCGGCCGGCCCGGCAATTGAGGAAGGCCTGCCTTGGTTACCGGCTTGGTCTCGCTGTATTTGAAATTAAAGGCCTTGGCAATGGCCCCACGCACCGTACGCGGGTTGTACTCAAAGGCCCGGGTCAAGACCGGCGGCGGAGCCACATCCACCGAGACCTCGGGGATCTTGCCGCTCTTGCCCAGGATCTCGACCTTGATTTTCATCTTGTGGGCCAATGCCTGCAGGGCCTGCTCCACCAAAGGCTCCAGCTCCTCCACCACCAGGACCTTTTTGATTGATTTCAGAAAACGGCCCAGCTTCTTCTCGGGCAGGGGCCAGCTCTGGCCCAGTCTGAACACCTTCACCTTGCCCGCCGCCTTGAGATCGCTAAGGGCGTCATAGACATAGTTGGCGGCAACGCCGTTGCAGACTATTCCCAAATTTCCCCTGCCCTTGATGGTGTTCCAGGGCGATTTTTCGCTTATGGCCTGGGCCTGGTCATAGATCCTGAGCAGTTTCAGGTGCAGGTTACGGGCCACCGCCGGCACCGTGACGAAACGGAAGGGCTCTTTTTTGAAACTGGCTTTTTGCTTGACCTTGCCCAGCTTGCCGAACAAGACCCCTTCCCGGGCATGGTTGACCCGGGTGGTGGTGCGTATAAACACCGGAACCCCCAGCTCCTCGCTCAGGTCAAAGGCATACTTGGTCATCTCCTTGGCTTCGCCGGGGCTGGCCGGCTCCAGCATGGGCAGGCCGCTGAGGCGGGCGTAATAGCGGTTGTCCTGCTCGTTCTGGCTGGAAAAAAGAGAGGGGTCGTCTGCGGTGAGAATCACCATGCCGGCATTGACGCCGGCGTAAGCCAGAGTCATCAAAGGGTCGGCAGCGACGTTTACGCCCACGTGTTTCATGGTGACCAGGGTCCTGAGGCCGCCCACAGCCGCACCGGCGGCGCACTCCATGGCCACTTTTTCGTTGGTGGAGTATTCAAAGTAGTATTTCACCTGTTTGGGATTTTGCTTGCGCAGACGGTAGAGGGTGTCAGGCACCTCTGAAGAAGGGGTGCCCGGATAGCAGGTGGCAAAGGCCAAGCCTGCCTCCAGGGCGCCACGGGCGATCGCCTCGTTACCCAGCAGCAAATGGGTTTTGCCTCCCGAAGGGCTTAAAAGCCTGTCCATAAAGCTCCTCCTACCGAATTTGGGCGGAATCACCCCAAGATTTTACGTTTGTGTTGTTGGCGGTATGCAGTTATAAGTTAGCTACAAAATAACTATTGCGACTGTAAACAGGATGCTCCACCATGTCAAGGCCAAAAAGAGCAACCTCACGCAAAAGCTCCATAAACAAGGCCTGTTCAGGGATATCATTATATTCACCTTACCTATTAGCACTTAATAAAAAAAGAAGACTTTAACAGCCTTTTCAATAGGGATTAAGTTGACAACTTACCTTTACCGGAATTATATAGTGGTGACCTGTGGCCAGAGGGCCGCAAAACCAGAGGCTAGGAAGCCTCGCTTTGCTATTTTAAAACCACCGGCCGTCCCGGCTGCACTGTCCGGGAAGCGGCTGGTTGCGAAAAACGGGAGTTTTCGCCCATGCAGTTTTCCACCTTGTTTCGGGGTATTTGCCGCCGTACTCCCAATGTGTTCCCACCCACTGATTTAAGACCCCCTGACAGAGTGACCTTGCCTCTGCGCCAACACCAGGGCCCGGCCTGCGAGCCCTCGGTGGAGCCCGGGCAAAAGGTGCTCCGGGGTCAGGTTGTGGGAGAATCAAAAGACCCTGCCGGCGCCTTGGTGCATGCCAGTATCAGCGGCACCGTGGAGGAGATCAGCGAGACCGCCAACCCCGCGGGCCAACCGGTTGCGGCCGTTTCCATTAAAAGCGATCAACAAGATGCCTGGCTTGAACCCGCCCCAGGTACTGAAACCGCCCTTCTCTCCCTTGACGAAGTCCACAAGGCCTCCCGGGAAGAGCTGTTGGGCCGGGTCCAAGAAGGCGGAATCGTGCGGTCCCTTACCATGGGCCTGCCCCTGCACCTGGATCTCTCTCCGCCTTCATCACCGCGCGCCTATATGCACATGACCTCAGCGCCGGTGGTGCGGCCCATCGACACCTTGATCATCAAGGCCGTGGACTTTGACCCTCCGGTGGCTCCTAACCAGGCCTGCCTGGCTGGAGACACTCCTGAGTTGGAGTTGGGAGTAGCGGCCCTGGCCCGGATCACGGGTGCGGACAGGGTCATCCTGGCGCTGCCGACGGGCGGGTCCTCGGATCAGCTGGCGGAGATGGCTGAAAAGAACGGGTGGGAGCTGGCCAAGGTCAACGCCGGTCATTACCCCTACGGCCTGAACAACCTGGTCATCCATAGTTTGCTTGGCCGCGAGGTGGCCAC
>JASFOZ010000073.1:0-12326 GCA_050116255.1 Desulfarculaceae bacterium | reverse complement strand
TATCCTATGGATGAATCTTCCTGCATATTGTGGATCACCGCGTTAACCAGACGGTCAAATAACTCCTGCGTACCCCGGTAGCCCAGGTGATGCAGGCGCTGGCCGCCAAAGCGGTCGTGGATAGGGAAACCCACCCGCACCAGGGGCGCATCAAGCTCCCGGGCGATACGGTAGCCCTTGGAGTTTCCCACCATGAGGTCCGGCTTGAGCTCGCGGCTCAGCCGGGCTATGTAATAAAAGTCCACGCCGGATTGGGCAGACACCGGTTCCCGCACCAGGCCGTCGGTCACGGCATGGATTTTTTCCCCGAATCCGGGAGTACGGTCCCCGCTGGCGCAGAGCACCGGCTGCACACCGATCTCGGCCAGAAACGAGGCCAGGCCGATGACCAGGTCTTGGTCGCCATAGACCACCGCCCGCTTGCCGGCCAGGTATTTGTGGCCGTCCACCATGGCGTCGATCAAACGTCCCCGCATGGCCGCATGGCCTTCCGGGGTACTCCTTCCGCTTATCTCCTCCAGAGCCTGGTACAGAAAATCGCTTTGCCGCAGTCCTATGGGGAGCCCCAGGTCAAAATGCGGCACTCCGCAGCGGTCGTACAGATCCCGAGCCCCGGCCTGGGAATCCGGAATCCAGCCAAAGGCCAGGGTGGCGGCGGCGCCGCCCATCTTCTTGATGCTCTCCAGGGGAGTGCCGCCGCCGGGCAATATTTCGTATTGGCACCCGGCCGGGGCATCCAGGGTGCGGGAGTAATCAGGCAGCAAGGTGGCATTCAAGCCGAAGTCCTCGCTTATATGAAACAGATGACGGATATCCGCGGTGCTGATCAGGCCGGGCAGGATGTTGACGCCGCTGTGCCTGGCAGTGGGACCGGCCAATTGTGCGATGGCGGCCTTAACCGCCGCGTGAAATCCCTCCAAATGGGTGGCGGCATAGGAGGGGGTGGAGGCGTGGATCAACACCGGCAGGGCGCCGTCTCCGCCCTCCAGCTTGGCTTCGGCCAAAAACTCCCACACCATGGCGGGCACGTTGTCGCCGATGGTCTCGGTGAGGCAGGTGGTGGCGATGCCCACTGATTTGGCTTGGTACTTGTTGATCACATTGACCAGGCCTTGTTTCAGGTTGGGTCCGCCGCCGAAGACCGCCTCGCTCTCACCCAGAGAGCTGCTGGCAATGTCAATGGGCTCGCGGAAATGACTGATTACATAACGCCGCATATAGGTGGCGCAGCCCTGGGAACCATGCAGAAAGGGCACACAGGCCTCGATACCCTTGAAGGCGATGCAGGCCCCCAGGGGCATGCAGGCCTTGCAGGCGTTTGTGCTGGAGACATAATCTTGTTTTTCAGCCAGGTTGCTTTTCATGCCGCCGCCTCCTGTAACACCTGCAGCGATCTGCGGGGAGTGAAGCGCCAAACCGGGCTCATGGCGGTGGCATGCACCTCTTCGGCGAAATTCAGCATGCCCACAAACCCTCCCAGGGCAATCTTGCGTTCATGATTATGGTCGCAAAAACCGATGCCCAGCTTGTAGGCAATGGGCCGCTCCTTAACTCCGCCCACAAAGACGTCCACCTCCTTTTCAACCAGGAAGGTCATCAGCTCCAAAGGATTGGCGTCATCCACGATCACAGTGCCGGGCTCGCTGATTGCGGCCAGCTCCTCATAGTCCTCCTTAGTGCCGGTCTGGGAGCCGGCCAGCACCACCTTCATGCCCAGCAGGCGGAAGGCCTTGATGAGGCTGAAGGCCTTGAAGGCGCCGCCCACATACAAGGCAGCCCTTTTACCTTCCAGGTCCTGGCGCAGCTCCAAAAGGCGGGGATATATGCGGGCCACCTCCTCGCGCACCAACTCCTTGGCCGCCTCCATGACCTTGGCGCTTTTAAAAAAATCCGCCACCTCATAGAGCGCCTCGGCCATGTCATCAACCCCCAGGTAGCTGAGACTTTTAAAAGGGATGCCGTACTCCTCCTGCATCATCCTGGCCAGCTCCATGGTGGAGCCGGAGCACTGCACTAGATTGAGGGCCGCGCCATGGGCCCGGCGCATATCCGCCACTCGGCCGTCGCCGGTGACATTGGCCACCACGGTTATGCCCATGCGCTCTAAATATTCGCGGATGATCCAGATCTCTCCGGCCAGGTTGAAGTCGCCCAAAAGGTTCACCGACATAGGCGGAATGTCCTGGATATCGCCGCTGCCCACCAGTTGGAAGAGGGCCTTGCAGGCCGCTAGGTAGCCCGCCCGCTTGTTGCCCTTGAACCCCTCACTCATCACCGGGATCACCGGGATGCCGTGCTCCTTAGATGCCTTTTTGCAGACCGCCTGGATATCATCGCCGATCAGACCCACCATGCAGGTGGCATAGACAAAGGCCGCCTGGGGCCGGTGCCGTGAGATCAGCTCGTCCAGGGCCCGGGTGAGCTTCTGCTCCCCCCCGAAGATAACGTCGGTCTCGCCCAGGTCGGTGCTGAAGGAATAACGGTACAGCTCCGGCCCCGAAGACAAGGAGCCCCTGATGTCCCAGGTGTAGGAGGCGCAGCCGATGGGCCCGTGGATAAGGTGCAGGGCATCAGCAATGGGATAGAGCACCACCCGGGAGCCGCAGAACAGACAGGCCCGCTGACTGACGGCGCCGGCCAGGCTCTGCTTGTCGCAGCTGATGCGAAAAGGCTTGTCCCCGCCCTTTTCAAATATTTGGTCCTTACGCTCTTCGAATATGACTTGAGACATTTCTACACTTCTCCCTGGTTCTTTTTGCGCATACAAAACATGCCGGTGGGACGCCATCCCAGATGCCGGTGAAACTCCACACCGCGCCTGTTGTTTTGGTCGGCCAGCAGTTGCAGCCTGGTGACGCCCTTTTGCCGGGCCCAATCTTCCAAGGCCTGCATGAGCATGCGGCCCACGCCGCGTCCCCGCCAAGCAGGCTCCACCACCAGATCCTCGGCCCAAAGCGACAGGCCGCCCTCTGCGGTTGAGATCACCATTTGACCGGATACCATGCCCACCACACGGCCCCCCGCCTCGGCGGCCAACAGGCAGGCCCGGCCGCTTGCCAACAATTGTTCCAATCCACGCCTTTGCTTTTCCGCATCAACGCCGAACTCCGGTTCAATGGAGAAAAGTTCCTCCAACAACGCGGTCATCATGGAAAGGTCCCCTGATTCGGCGGGCCTCACCATTACCTGAGACCGGCTCATGCCCCGGCGTCCCTTCCTCAAACAAGCAGGTATTCCCGGGCCGGTTCGCCACCTTCCAGTCCGTCCAAAATGGCGTCAATGGCCTCCTCGCTGTCCACGCGGCCGAACCACCAGTTCTGCGGCTGCACCACCATGGCCGGGCCGTTCTCGCACTGCTTCAAGCAGCCGGTGGCGATGATCTGGCAATCCAGGCCCCGGTCCAGAATCTCCTCTTCCAGGTATTGCAAAAACCCATCGGTCTTTTTATGGCATATACCCTTGGGGTCGCCGCCCACGCGGAAGCTTTGACACACCAATATCTGATTGGCGGGAATACCCATGATTTAGGCTCCTATTCAGCTAGAGTTGTTTCAGGACCATGCGGCGATTTATTGCCGTCCTTTTTGCCACCGCCAAAGAGCACATCCACCAGGCCCTCCAGGTTTCCCTCCTGAATCAGCACGGGCAGGCCCTTTTCGGCCAGCACCCGTTTGGGGGCCTCACCCACCGCCGCCGCAATCACCGCAAAGCAGTCGTTCAGGGCAAGGGCCACCTGCTTCCAGCGGGCGTCACCGCCGCCGGGCTCAGGCGCGGGCCTGGTTTCCAGCAGCACCACCGGACCGTCCTTGCAGCCGTAGATCAGGTACTGCGAGGCCAGGCCCAGGTGCAGATCCACCTCGAATCCGTCCGAGCTGCATACCGCCAGGTGGGGGCGCTGCTCGCTGGGTTTTAACGGGACGGCGGGAACCGTCCCCGGGTTATCAAGGCCGAACCCGGTCTCCTTGGGGCAATCGGCCGGCGCCATTGCTCGGGCCGGCAAATATTGCGCCGCCTTACGGGCCAGGGCTTCCAGATCGTCAAGGCTTAAAACCTCGGGCGGCTGCGGGCAGTCCTCACCCTTGGCCAGGAAAGGGAACAACCTCATCTCGCTTGCCCCCAGCTTGGCCGCTTTTTTGGCTATGGCCGTGATCTGCCCGGAGTTGATGCCCGGGTATACCGTGGTCCTGATCTGCACCCATATGCCCTGGGCGGACAGGGCGGCCACAGCGTCGGTTTGTTCCGCAATCAGTACCTGTACGCCCTGGTCCAAAGGCAGGGTGCGGGTGCCGGGTCTGATCCAGGCATAAACCTTCTTGGCCGCCGCCACATCCACCGTATCCATGAGAAGGGATACGTGCGCCAGGTCATACCGGGCCAATTTGGAGGCTACAGCGGCCGCCCCCATGCCAAGGGTGGTGAGGCGGATGGACAGATCGGGATATGTTTCCCGCAGCATGGCCAGGGTGCGCAGGGTGGTCTCCGGTGTGGCCAAAGGATCACCCGGCCCCTTTAGGTTAACCGTCTTGATTGTCTCGCCCTTGTGCGCCAGATACTCCAGCCATTTCAGGGCCTGCTCCGGGGTCAGCTCTCGGGACAAAGACCTTTCCGGGCTGTACCTCACCCTGGCCAGGGCCCGGGGCGCAATGGGCAAATGCACCCGTCCCGAACTGCGTTGGCCTTCCGCCCAATAGTGCTTGGCCGGATCATGAGGGATGACATTACTCATACTTCACCTCTACATCACCAACTCAAAGCTCTGTTCAGGATCATCCCGGTCCTTGCGGTCTAGAATCAGGGTGAGGATTTTCTCCAAAAGCCTCAGCCCGCCCTTGTAGCCCACGGTGGGGAAGTACTGGTGTCCCACCCGGTCCAGGATGGGGAAGCCCCAGCGCAGGAGGGGGATGTCCTCGTCACGGGAGATGTACTTGAGATAGGTATTGCCCACCAAAAGGTCCACGGGATCGTTTTTGATCCATTGGTGCAAAAGGAACATGTCCGCGTTTTGGTCGGCCTTGACCTTCACTTCACAGGGCAGATCGCCGGTCAGCTCATGAATGCGCTTCTCAAAGGCCTTGCCCGGAGTGCCGGTCACCAAATGGGTGGGCCACATATCTATGGAGACCAGGAACTCGGTCAGGGCGATGAGCTGGTCGGGATCACCGGCCAGGGCCACCTTCTTGTGGAAAAAATACTGGTGCATGTCACTGATCATGTCCACCAGCTGGCCGCGCTCGCTGTTTACCTCCTCGGGCACGCTGACCCCGGCGATGGTGCGCAGGGCGTCTACAAAGCGGTCCGTGGCCTTGAGCCCGATGGGCATATCCAATACCCGGCAGGGCACCTTGTTGTTGGTGTCCAAGTGGCGGGCCGCGTCCGCGCTGCACCATTCGCCCAGGGCCAGGGTGCCGATGGAATCACCGGCCGAGGCCAGTTGCCCCATGGTCACCCCGCCTTCGGGGAACATCTTGTATCTGCCTGATAAGGGACCGTTTAAGATGCCCGAGGTATCAGGGAACATGATGATCTCCACCCCGATCAGCCCGGCCAGGCGCTTGATCTCCTCCATGTCGGCGGGCTCCACCCAGCCGGGGATGATGTTCACCTTGCCGTTTTTCTTACCGCTGGATCGGGCCATACGGACCATGCCCTTGACCATGTTTGAAAACCCAGTCACATGGCTGCCCACATAGCTGGGGGTGTTGGCGTAAATCACATGCCTGCCCTTGGGAATCTTGCCGTCTTTATGGGCCTTGTCCACAATCTGGGGCAGGTCGTCGCCGATGGTCTCGGACAGGCAGGTGGTATGCACCGCCACCACCTCAGGCTCGTAAACCGTGAAGATGTTGTTCAGGGCCTGTAATAGATTGGCCTGCCCCCCGAACACGCTGGCGCCCTCGGTGAAGGAGCTGCTGCCGGCGCTGATGGGCTCTTTATAATGCCGGGTCAGGGTGCTGCGGTGGTAGGCGCAGCAGCCCTGGGAGCCATGGCTGTGTGGCAAGCAGCCGTGCACTCCCAAGGCCGCATACATGGCGCCTATGGGCTGACAGGTCTTGGCCGGGTTGATGGTAAGCGCCCGGCGCTGGCTGATTTCAGCCGGCGTATGTCTAAGTAGCATTGCTCATGTCCTCAGGAAGCGGCGGTCATTCCCAAACATAGGTGGCCGAAAGCTCGGGGTTCTCCTGCCAGGGGGCCTTGAGATAGCCCCAGACCTTGCTGTTCACCAGGCGGTCGATCTCGCGGTAGAAGTTGACCGCCCCCCGGAAACCGGCATAGGGCCCGCCGGAGTCGTAGCTGTGTAGCTGCTTCATGGGGATGCCCAGCTTCTGGATGGAGAACTTCTCCTTTATGCCCGCGCAGAAGATGTCCGGTTTTAAGAGCTCCACCAGTTTTTCGGCCTCATACTGATTGAGATCGTCGATGACCATGGCGCCTGAATCCATTTCAGTGATCATGCCGTCGTAGTTCTTGAACTTGAGGCCGGCCTCGCCCAGGGCCTGCATGGCGGCCTCGGTCTTGCGCGGGCTATAGCGGGTCTCATCAGGATGCACCTCGATCTCCTCGATGTTGCGCGAGTCCGCATCCACCTTCAGGCCGGGCAGCACATGGCGGCCCTCGTAGTCGTCGCGGTGGGCGAACTCATAGCCCGCGCTGATGGTCTTCATGCCCAGCTCCTTGAACAGCTCCTGGTAGTGATGGGCCCGGGAGCCGCCCACAAAGAGCATGGCGGTCTTGCCCTCGGTGCGGGGGAGCACCTCCTCGGCCACCACCTTGACCGGGGGCATCTCCTCGGCGATCACCTCCTCCACCCGCTCAATGAGCTTTTCATCCTCAAAGTACCGGGCGATCTTACGCAGGGACTTGGCCGTGGCCCCGGCGCCGATGAAGTTCACCTTGATCCAGGGGATGCCGAACTTAATCTCCAGCATGTCCGCCACATAGTTTATGGAGCGGTGGCACATCACCGCGTTTAGGTCCGCGGTATGGGCGCTGGCGAACTGGTCGTATGAGGAGTTTCCGCTGAAGGTGGCGATGTTGGTGATGCCGCACTTGTTCAGGATGCGGTCGATCTCGAATCCGTCGCCGCCGATGTTGTACTCGCCCAAGAGGGAGATCTTGAACTCGCCTTCCCGGCCTTGATCGTTTTGGCCCACCAGATGCCGAAACACCTGGTTGTTGGCGATGTGGTGGCCGGCTGACTGGGATACGCCCTTGTAGCCTTCGCAACTGAAGGCGAACACATTGCAGTCGCCCAGCTTCAGCTTCATCTTGGAGGCCACGGCGTGGATGTCGTCGCCGATCAGCCCCACGGGACAGGTGGCGAAGATGGCGATGCCCTTGGGATGGAACAGGTCATAGGCCTCCTGGATGGCCTGGGCCAGCTTCTTCTCGCCGCCGAAGATGATGTCCTTGTCCTGCATGTCGGTGCTGAAGCTGTAGGTCATGTAGTTATGGGCGTCCGGGGCCGAGGCGTCGGTCTGATTGCGGCGGGTGAGCCAGGAGTAGAAGCCGCAGCCGATGGGGCCGTGGGTTATGTTCACGATATCCCGGGTGGGGCCCATGATGACGCCCTTGCAGCCCGCATAGGTGCAGCCCCGCATGGTGATGATGCCGGGGATGGTGCGCACATTGGCAATGATCTCAGGGGTCTCGTTCTCCAGGGCCTCGTTGATCAGTATCTGCTTGGTCCGTTTACGGGCCACCTTGGGGGGATACTTCCCCAGTATCTCCTCCTTGATCTCCGCCGGGTTTGGGTTTAAAAGCTTTTTGGTCATGCTGGGCATGTTCGCGCTCTCCTCCTGGAATGGTCAGCTAAGGGCCCTTTCACCGGTTTCACCGGTGCGCACCCGGGCGGCGTCGCTTATGGGCAGGACGAATATCTTGCCGTCGCCGGGTTTGCCGGTCTGGTTGGTCTCGATCAGGGTCTGCACCACGGCGTCCACATACTTGTCATGCACCACCATGGTCAGCATGCGCTTGGAGTAGAGCTTTCCCTTTTCACCCAACAGGGCGATGGCCTCTTCATAGCCCTCTTTGGCTCCGGCCAGGATCTTGACGTCTGCAAAGCCGGTGCCGCGCCCCTGGCATTCGTGGGCGAACATGGAATCAATGCCGGCCTCGGTAAGGGCCTTCTTGGTCTGGTTCATGGTGTTCATGCGCACCACCGCGATTACCTCTTTCATGCCGTGGCCTCCGCTTCCTCCGGGGCGGTGTCGCAGACTCCGGAGCTGATGGTGTAAACGTCCTCCACGGCGCTGATGAAGATCTTGCCGTCGCCGAACGCCCCTTTGTCCTTGGTGCGGGCCGCGCCCATGATGGTGTTCACCACGAAATCCTTGTCCTCTTCATTGATCACGCTCATCAGCATGGTCTTAGGAATCTCGTCATAGGTGATCTGGCCTATCTTGATGCCCCGCTGCTTGCCGCGACCGGCCACCGAGTATTTGGTGACCGAGGGAAAGCCGGCCTCCATCAGCGCTTTCAGGACCTCGTCGGCCTTTTCCGGTCTTACGATCGCTCTCACCATGATCATCATTTTGCCGTCTCTCTCATTGCCGCTTGGCTGGTTAGGCCGCCATCAGGCCGAAATCCAACAGCAGGTGTTCCAGGTCCTCTATCTCCAAGGGCTCCGGGATCACGAACATCTGGTTGCCGTCTATGGCCCCCGCCAGGTTGCGGTAGTGCTGAGCCTGGGGGGCCTCGGAGTTCCATTCGATCACGGTCTGGCGGTTGATCTCGGCCCGCTGCACGTCATTATCCCGGGGCACGAAGTAGATCATCTGGGTGCCGATCTTCTTGGCCAGCTCCTCGATCATCTCGTTCTCATTGTCCACATTGCGCGAGTTGCAGATCAGCCCGCCCAGGCGCACCCCGCCGGACTCGGCGTATTTGCGGATGCCCTTGCAGATGTTGTTGGCCGCGTACATGGCCATCATCTCGCCGGAGCAGACGATGTAGATCTCCTTGGCCTTGCCGTCGCGGATGGGCATGGCGAATCCGCCGCAGACCACATCTCCCAATACATCGTAAAAGGCGTAGTCCAACCCCTCGGATTCATCATAGGCGCCCAAGGATTCCAGCATATTTATGGAGGTGATGATGCCCCGGCCGGCGCAGCCCACCCCCGGCTCCGGTCCGCCGGACTCCACGCACCAGGTGCCGCCGAAGCCCTTGCGCCGAATGTCTTCAATCTCCACATCCTCGCCCTCCTCGCGCAGGGTATCCAAAACCGACTTTTGGGCCAGGCCGCCCAAGAGCAGCCGGGTGGAGTCCGCCTTGGGGTCGCAGCCCACCACCATCACCTTTTTGCCCATCTCGGCCAGCCCGGCCACCGTATTCTGGGTGGTGGTTGACTTGCCGATCCCTCCTTTGCCGTAGATCGCTATCTTTCTCATGGCTCTTTGCCTCCAGGGTAATTGTGCTCGCCCCTCTAACGAAGCAAGGGGCTTGCCATATTGCCCTGGCGCCTAGGGGCTTATGGGTTAACTCACTAATTTGATTCATTAAAATGTGCGGATTAGGAATAAGGCATCCATCAAAAAGGCTTGATGGGCGGCCCGGCCTTGTACAAAAACGAAGAACCAACCTACCTATTGGTTAACCCAAAAGGCCTTTCCCACCTACAGGTATGAAGTTGATTATAAACCGGCTCAAGGCCACGGGCTAAAGGCGCAGCAGGCGACTGCGTTCCTGTTTGACCCTTTCATCCAAGCCATACTTTTTAAGGCGGTAACCCAGCTTTCGCAAGGTGATGCCCAACTCCTGGGCGGCACGGGACTGCACCCAGCGGTTGCGCTCCAGGGCGGCCATAAGCTGCTCGCGCTCGCTGTCTTCCAGTTTGGAGCCGGAGTTGTCTTCAGGCGCAGTTTGGGGGCAGCTTCTTTTGGGGTGAGTGATAAAGGCCGGTAAATCCTCCTGGCAAATGGCGTCCGATTCCACCATGATGGCCATA
The DNA here is from genome assembly GCA_050116255.1 of Desulfarculaceae bacterium. Lineage (GTDB taxonomy): Bacteria > Desulfobacterota > Desulfarculia > Desulfarculales > Desulfarculaceae > JASFOZ01. Next base: position 2,377 of record JASFOZ010000073.1, on the reverse strand, counting down.
CGCTCGATGATATTCTCCAGCTCGCGCACGTTGCCCGGCCAATAGTAGTCCATCAGCGCCCGGCGGGCGCCCGGGCCCAGGCTGAGCGGCCGATTGTATTCCTCGGAGTTTTTTTCCAAAAAATGATTGATCAACAAAGGGAGATCATCGGGCCGTTCGCGCAGGGGCGGCAAATGCAAGGGGAATACATTGAGCCGGTAGTACAGGTCCTGGCGGAACTGCTTTTTTTCCACCAACTTGGGAAGATTCTGGTTGGTGGCCGCGATTATGCGCACATCCACTTTTATGGTCTTGCCCGAACCCAGGCGCTCAAACTCCTTGTCCTGCAAAAACCTGAGCAGCTTGGCCTGCAGGCCAATGGGCATCTCCGTGATTTCATCCAGGAATACGGTGCCGCCGTCCGCCTCCTCAAAACGTCCGGGCCGGTCCTCGGCCGCGCCGGTAAAGGCCCCCCGGGTATGACCGAAAAGTTCGGACTCTAAAAGATTCTCAGGCAGGGTCGCGCAGTTTATCTTCACAAAGGGCCCGTCCGCCTGTTTGCTCATCTCGTGGATGATGCGGGCCACCAGGGTCTTGCCGGTGCCCGATTCCCCCAAAAGCAGCACCGAGGCCTTGGCCGGAGCCACCCGCTTGAACATGGCCTGCAGCTCCTGCATGGCCGGGCTTTTGCCTATAATGAAAAAATCATTGTAATGATTGGACACCTCCTGCTTAAGCTGCTTATTCTGGCGCCGCAGGTTCTCCTCACGCTGTTCCACCTGCCGGTTGAGTAGCACGAATTGGCCGATGAGCTGGGCCACGATGGTGAGAAAACGGATATCCTCGCTGGCCGAGACCTCCTCGCCGAACAGGCGGTCCACATTCAGCACCCCTATGGATTCGCCATGCAAAAGGATCGGCACTCCCACAAAGGCCACCTTGCCCTTGTCCAGGTCCCGGGACTGGGTTTTGTTCAGAAACAAGGGTTCGCGGCTGATATCAGGCACGTAATAGGGTTTGGCGCTCTCGAATATGCGGCCGGTGACACCCTCGCCCTGGCTGTATACCCCGCGCTTCATCTCCTTGGGGCTGAGACCGTGGGAGGCATAGATTACCAGTCTGCCGCTGTGGTGATCCCGCAAGGTGACTGTGGCCCGCTTCATAGCCAGGGTGTTGGACATAATGCCCAATATCCGCTCCAGGCTTTGGGACAGGTTGAGAGCCTCGCCGATTATACGGCTGATCTCAAAAAGAACCCGAAGCTCCATTTCGGTTACGCGCGCGCCCATGCCGGATACTTTGCAATTAAGGTACCGTAAGGACTCAATCAGCCAACATGGCGATATTGTTGAATATATATCTGCAGATACCGGCAAGGCAAAACGGCGGGTGGCAAAAAAACTACAAAAGGGGATTATGCATCAAAATTTCATACCTTTTGGTATCTTATTGCGGCGGTATTTGGGCTCGGAGTCTGTATGCCTAGTCTGCCGCCCGGCTAGCCGCCAGGTTTTGGGAGAATCCGCCCTAAACCCAGCGCAAATGCAATCCAACGACCATGCCGTACGGCCTTGCAAGAAAGCCACGGCTGCTAATCAGCTCCAACAATCCTATAAAATTAAAGCGGAAAATTATGGATAACACCTTAAGCATAATCCCAATAATAAAAAAGTCCCCACCATTGGGTGAGGACTTTGTCAGCGGCCTTAAATGATTTATCACGCAACTTGCTGTGCCATAGTTCATTTTTCATTTTTTAATAGAAATGTGCAAAGGATTTAACTCCTGCACATTTCTATTGAATAATCAACGTTTTTTCTCTTTTTCCGCCCAAGAAAGGAATTTAGTCCGCAGCTCTTCAGCCCATTTCGCAGAATCCTCTAACTTCATTTGCTTACAATCATATCCCATAACATCTTTCATAATCTTATGGGACTCATCCGTAATTACGACAGTGCCATCATCTAAAATATCCTCGATCCCATCGTATTTATTACTTAATTTATTTATTTCAATTACTTCATCAAGGCTTACGCCCGGAGGTAGTGCCACATCGACATCGTCACTGCCAATGCGTACCGCATAACCTCCAGGAAGTCCGCATGGTCCAGGTGAATAAGTTATGCTTCTACGGTTTTGAAAAGTATGTAAAATATTTTTAGCGCAAGAAGCGCCAACTACTGAATGCCCTTGGGTGCCGCCTAGTCTTCTGAATTTTTTTGTTGCTTCACACAGAAGTTCAGCCTGATCATACTCATCAGATTTATCGTGTCCATCGACATAAGACTTAATCATAAACGGAGATCCAGCAGTATCGCTATATCGGCCTGCGTAGTAACTTAAAAAGTGACCCATATACATATAAAGCTGAATGGATTCTTGTGGGACATTTTCTTTT
>JASFOZ010000072.1:0-12550 GCA_050116255.1 Desulfarculaceae bacterium | reverse complement strand
CGGCGTGTTCGGAGGCAGCTCCTTAAGGGCCACTGCCACATTGTCCTGAGGGTTCAGGTGCAAGACCGGATTCAATGCAGACATAGGATTGCTATCTCCCGGAGGCATTTTTGGTTTTCCTTGGCAAGGATGTGAGGGCCTGGGAAAGGCTGACGCGGGCGCTACGGATGTGCTTGCGCAGGCACTTTTTGGCCTCAGGTATCTGCCCTTGCAGCAGGGCCTCCAAAATGTCGTGATGCTCCTCCACGGCTAACAAAAGCCTTTGGGGCAGACGCCCCACCTGGTAGCTGCAGATCTGAATGCGCTCACGGATGTTGTAATAAATAACGCTCCAATATTTGTTGTTGGCGGCGGCTATCAATTCATCGTGAAAGGCCCAGTCCACCTCAAAATAAGCCTGGAGCGCAGACGCTTCCCGGGCGGAGTCGCCCTGGGACTGAATCAGCTCCCGCTCCGCCTGACTCAGCTGTTTCTGCAGGCGTTTGAGGTCGGTTTTTCTCAGGCTCCGGGCCGAGCGCGAGAAAAAGGTGGTTTCGATGGCTTCCCGGACTTCAAAGAGCGCATCCCACTCTTCGGGGCTGAACTCTGCTACCCAGGCTCCCTTGTGCGGGGCGGAGCTGACCAAGCCCTCAGCCCTCAGGCGGTTCAAGGCCTCACGCAGGGGCGTGCGGCTGATGTTCATGGTCTTGGTGAGTTGCCCTTCCTGCAAAGGCGTACCCGGGGGCAGGGAGCCCTGGATTATGGCCTCCTTCAGGTGTTGGTAAGCTTTGTTACCCAGATGAATCCGCGAGGGGATGGGTTTCAGCTCAGGGGGCATTGTTCCCGTCCTTTAGCATTCCCCGGCCTTAAAACGCTACCGATTGTATACGTATACAATAATGCCAATATTCTAGAAAGGAACTTTACTCAAGTCAACGGCCAACTGGGAATAGGAGCAACGCAGGCAAAGGCCCCATGGAAATGGCCTTGCCCGCTTGGAAACGATGTTGGCGCCAGTCCTGGAATGATCAGGCCTTTGCGGCCATACTGATCCCAAACCGCCCCATAAGCGCTGGGCCGGAGGGGGTTGGATAAAACCGGCCCTCAAAAGAGCATTTGCTCAGGCGGCCCGGGCCTGGTTGATAAATGCGGCCATCTTGTCCCGGTCTTTTTGGCCTGGTTCGTTCTCCAGGCTGATGGAGGCGTCCACGCCAAAGGGATTCACTTTCCGTATGGCCTCAAGAACATTGCCGGTGTCAAGGCCGTGGGAGAGGATGAGGATCCTTTTACGGGCCAGGTCCTTGGCCATATCCCAGCTTCGATTTGCCTGAGCTTCCTTGTCCCTTGAGGTGCATTGAGGCGCCAACAGCAAGGCGCAGTCCGGGTATGATGATTCCAAGGGCCCGGCGCAAGCCTGAGTGTCAAGGGCCTTGATCACCCGGCGGCCCAACTGGGTTGTGTCTTCTTCGGCCTCCTGGCCCTGCAATTGCACCACGTCCAATCCGCAATAGTCGCGCACCATGCAGATGTATTGCAGGGGTTGATCGGCGAACACGCCCACGGTTGTCACCATGGGTGGTATGTTGGCCATGATGTGCCGTACGGTTTCCGGGCCGACCTGATGCGGTCCCGGGTAAAAAACAAAACCCAGGGCATCGGCCCCCAAAGCGACCGCAGCCAGGGCGTCTTCCAGATTGGTTATTCCGCAGATTTTTATTTTTGCCATGGTTAATTCTCCACGTCAGCAGAAAGGGTAAGGAGTCGGCCGCCCTCAAAGGCTACAAAGGGATCGCTCATCTTGGTGATCCGGCTGCCCTGAGAGACGGTGCAACAGCCGCCAGCACACCTGCGCCATCGCTTGACCTGCTTGATCTGGGGGCCTTGGCACACCCATCTTTGGGGGAATACCGTCCGGGCATTTGACGGTACAGGGTTACCCTTGGGCCTGATTGATGCGCCTATAACGGCAAAGGTGTTTTTTCTTATAAACGCCGCCGTTGTCCTATCGGGAACCGGCCTTGCCATTTGCATTCTCTCCGGCAGGAGATGAATAAAAAAACCGCGGATGGATTTGAGTCCATCCGCGGCCTTGGTTGACTTATCTATACTCACCTCAAGGCGGGACAGACCCTTCCTCACAAAGCCACCACCACCAGCGCCAGGCCTGCCCAACTTCTCTGGATGTAGCTTTGATTGAGATCATTAAAAACCACCCGCCATGTGCAAAATAAAAAAGCCGCGTCTCTGTTTGGAGTGCGCGGCCCGGGAATCTATTATTTTTTGGAGTCTAGACTGCCCGGACGCGCGGACCACACCACTTGCTGGTCCGCCACCATCTCCGCCAGGAAGTCTTTAATTTCATAATTCATCACCAATAATAAGATTACTGACTAAAAATACTGTAATTACTGCCCTTGGTCAAGTACTTAAAAATGCATGTGCAGGCAAGGATAATATGCCCCCTGTAGGTAAACATAACAAGTAAACGGAGGCCATGGGTTGGTCATGGTTCCCGGCCCGCAGGATAGGAGCCCAGAATCTTCAAAAACTGCACTTCCTCGCCCAAGGCCTTCAGGGCCCCGCCGACTTCCGGGTCGTCCCGATGGCCTTCGATATCCACAAAAAAGGTATATTCCCAAGGCCGGTTCCTGGTGGGCCGGGATTCAATAAAGGTCAGATTGAGCCCCTTTTGGGCCAGAATGCCCAAGGCCTGGTAAAGGGTTCCGGGCTTATGTTTGGTCACGAAAAGCAGCGAGGTTTTGTCCTCGCCGGTGGGAGGGCAGGCCTGTTTGGATAACACCAGGAAACGGGTGACATTGTGGGCGCCGTCTTGTATGTCCCGGGCCAGGGTCTTGAGCCCGTAATTCTGGGCAGCCAGCTCACTGCCTACGGCGGCGGTATGGGGTTGCTCTGATGCCCGGCGGGCTGCGGCGGCGGTGCTGGAATCCTCCCTCAACTCGGCCCAGGGAAGGTTCCGTCTCAGCCACTGAGCACACTGACTCAGGGCCTGGGGATGGGAGTAGACTTCTTTGATGCCCTTGCAGTCAGCCTCGGCTGACATAAGCACCTGGCTGATTTTGGCGTATACTTCGCCACAGACGCTGAGGTCTGAATCCACAAAAAGATCAAAGGTCGCGCCCACACCTCCTTGGCTCGAATTCTCCACCGGCACCAATCCCACCTGGCTGTGGCCTCCTTCCACTTCTGCGAATACATCGGCTACGGTGGCCAGAGGCGACATAAAGCAGGTGTTGCCGAAGCTATGCAGGGCCGCTTGGTGGCTGAAGGAAAACTCCGGCCCCAAAAACGCCGCCCGCAGCCGGGTTTGCAGGCCCCGGCAGGCGGAGATGATTTCCGTAAAAACCGCCTCAATACCCTCATCTGGTAATGGTCCCCGGTTGCCCTGGCGGAGCTGGTTCAAGACCGCCCTTTCGCGGTGGGGTGCGAAAAAGGGCTTATCTGAGGCCGCCTTGTGTTGGGCGATCTCCAAGGCGTGCTGAGCCCGGATGTTTATGAGCTCCATGATGCGCTGGTCAATGCGGTCGATGCTCTCCCGGTGAAGGTTTATCTCTTCACCTTGAGGGGCTGTGGGTTTGACTTGAGGCACGGTGTTCATCTCCAGGGCTGAGGCAAGTCGTTCGCCTGCCGGTTCAAGAATGCCGCCATAAAGGCCGGATGCGGCCCAGGGACTCCAGTTCGCTCATGAGGCAGGAAAAATCCTCAGGGGTCAAAGACTGATCCCCGTCACATAAGGCCTCTGCCGGTGAGCAGTGCACTTCAACCATGATCCCGTCCGCGCCCACCGCCATGGCGGCCCGGGCCAGGGGTTGCACATAGCGCCGGTTTCCCACGGCATGGCTGGGATCCACCACTACCGGAAGGTGACTGAGCTCCTTGAGTACGCAAACTGCGCTTAAATCCAGGGTGTTGCGGGTTGCAGTTTCAAAGGTGCGGATACCTCTTTCGCACAAGATCACCTGGGAGTTCCCTGCCGCCAGGATGTACTCGGCGCAATTTAGGAACTCCTTGATGGTGGTCATCAGCCCCCGCTTTAACAGGACCGGCTTGCTGGCTTGGCCCAGCTTGCGCAGCAGAGAGAAATTTTGCACGTTGCGGGCGCCGACCTGGATAATGTCGGTGTATTGCTCCACCATGGGAATGTCAGCGGTGTCCATCACTTCGGTGACAATGGGCAGCCCGGTCACCTCGCGGGCCCAGGCCAGTAGTTCCAGTCCCCGTTCGCCCAGGCCCTGAAAGCTGTATGGTGAGGTGCGGGGCTTATAGGCCCCTCCCCGCAGAATGGCGGCGCCGGCCTTTTTAACCGCCTTGGCGGTGCAAAAAAGCTGATCCGGGTTTTCCACCGAACAAGGTCCGGCGATAACTATGAAATCAGGACCGCCGATCTTGGTGCCAGCCACCTGGATCACCGTATCTTGGGGCTGGCTTTTCCGGCTGGCCAATAGCTCCCGGGGTTTCCCCAGGATGGGTTCCGGGCACGAAGCCGCCTTGGGAACGGCCGCCGCAAGTGAATGGTTTTTCATGCCTGCCGATAACATTTTTTGCCTCCAACTTTTAGGGTAGCTGGCCTCGCATAATGGCCCATAAAAACAAAAAGGCCATGGGCGGCTTTTGCTGTCCGCCCATGGCCTTGGTTGATTTATTTAGTTTAGTTGGTGCTAAACCCTCCCGGCCCCTGGGCAGACAGCGGCGCTAAAATAAAAGCTAAAAAAGTAATAGAGCCCGCCGGGACCCCTGGTCCCGCTTTGGCTCTTAGCTATGTCCGCTCTACCCGTCATGATAATTTTATGGCCTCGAGTAAATTTTAGTATTAGAGAAATAAACTCCCAAGCGGGCTTATTGTCAAGTTAAAAATGCACCTGCCTGACTATAATGCCTGGTTTTTTTCTGTTGAAGAAAATTTTGCCAGCCACAAAAAGGCCAAGGCATAGGAATGCCAGCCAAACCCTGAAACCGAACCCGAACAGGCGCCGGCCAACAAAGACACCCGGCGGAAGTCCTCCCGGCCCAGGGGATTGGTCAGATGCACCTCCACCACCGGCACGCTGCAGCAGAGCACCGCGTCCCGCAGGGCTACACTGGTGTGGGTATAGGCTCCGGCGTTGAGGACCACGCCTTGGGTTTCTTCCGCCGCCTTTTGCAGGGCGTCCACTAATTCGCCTTCGTGGTTGGACTGCACAAATTGGCACTTAAGCCCCAAATCCCCGGCCAAGGCCTCCAGCTTTTGATTTATCTGCTCCAGGGTCAAACTGCCGTAAAGCTGTGGCTCCCGGCGGCCAAGCATATTGAGGTTGGGGCCGTTAATGATCATCATCCTCATGGCGTGCTTCCTTTCAAGGCTCTTTGGGCCAGCCAGGCATCGGCCATCACCAGGGCGGCCATGGCTTCAGCCACCGGCGCCACCCGGGGGCAGAGGCAGGGATCGTGGCGCCCCTTGATTTGAATAATTTGCTCCCGGCCATCCATGCCCACGGTTTTCTGTTTCTTGGAGATGGAGGGAGTGGGCTTGATTGCCAGGCGCAGGACAATGGGCTGGCCTGTGGAGATACCTCCCAGTATTCCCCCGGCGTGGTTGCTGAGGAATCCGGAGGCGTCCATCTGGTCGTTGTTCTGTGAGCCCAGGCGGGTGCAGACTTCAAATCCTGCCCCCACTTCCACGCCCTTGACCCCGCCGATGGAGAGCATAGCCCCGCCCAGGGCGGCATCCAGCTTTCCGAACACGGGATCACCCAGTCCGGCCGGCGCTCCGCTGATGACCAGCTCCAGCCTGCCTCCCACGGAATCGCCCGCTTCCCGCGCGCTTAACACCTCTGCCACCATGGCCTCAGCCAAATCCGGGTCAGCCGCGCGCAGGTGGTGGGAAAGGGCAAACTCCACATCAACCCGCCGGGCCCGTACCCCGCCCACAGAGGTGGTGTAGGCCGCAAAGCTCAGGCCTTGGGGTTCCAATAGGGCCCGGGCCGCCGCCCCGGCCGCCACCCTGGCCACGGTCTCACGGCCCGAGGCCCGGCCTCCGCCTGACTGGGGGGGGGTGCCGTACTTGTGATAGTAGGTGAAATCGGCATGCCCGGGCCGGAACACCTGGCTTAGTTGGCGGTAATCTTTGCCCTTGGCGTCTTGGTTTCTTATCACCATGCCGATGGGCGTACCCAGGGTGCGGCCTTGATCCAGCCCGGAGAGAACCTCCACCTTGTCTGGCTCCTGCCGGGCCGACACCAAGGGGGAACTCCCCGGCCGCCGCCGGTCCAGCTCCGCTTGAATGTAATCAAGGTCCAGCTTGATTCCAGGCGGCACCCCTTCCACCACCACCCCCAGGCCCGGGCCATGGGACTCGCCAAAGGTGGAGACCCGAAAGAATCTGCCCCAAATGCTGCCCATTTAAGCCTCCTTCACCCGCTCCAGAGTCTGGGCCAGCTCCGGCAGGGTGACGTCATCCACGATAAGGGGTTCGCCCGGGGCCTGCAGGAGAACATAGCTCACGCGCCTATTTTGATTCTTCTTGTCGTTTTGCATCAGGGCCCAGGCCTTATCAGCCGAGGGCCAGGCCAGTTTCCGGGGAGCCAAGGGCTCCAGGCAGGTGCGTATACGATCAGCTGTCAATCTGTCTAAAAGCCCGCGTTGCTGGGAGATTTGCGCCGCCACCTGCATGCCCACGGCCACGGCCCGGCCATGTCCAATGCCGTAGCCGTTGGTTCCTTCCAGGGCATGGGCAAAGGTGTGCCCCAGGTTCAATATACGGCGGCGGCCGTGTTCCTCGAAGTCGTCTTTCACCACCGAGGCCTTGGCCTGGGCGCTGGACCAGACCAGGGGCGCCAGGCTGAGGAGGTCGCCGCGCAGAAGGAGGGGCATGGTCTTTTGCATATGGGCGGCCAGCTCCGGATCAGCCACCAGCCCGGTTTTGTAGGCCTCGGCCAGGCCTTCGGCAAGCAGCCGGCGGGGCAGAGTGCCCAGGGCCCTCAGATCCAAGACCACCGCCGAGGGTTTGCTGAAACAGCCCACCTGGTTTTTTTCCGGCCCCAGGTTCATGGCGGCCTTGCCGCCGATGGCTGCATCCACGCAGCCCAGCAAGGTGGTGGCCACGGGTATGAAATCCATGCCTCGTTTAAAGGTCGAGGCCACAAAGGCTCCCAGGTCGGTGATCACACCTCCCCCCAGGGCCACCAACAAATCCCCCCGTTCTATGTGGGCCTCCAGCATGGCCCGGTACACCCGCTCGGCCGAGCGCAGGCTTTTGAAGCGCTCACCCGGAGGTAGAGTGATTAGCAGGCCGTCAGCCAATGCCTGTTCATAGCGGTGCAAATGCAAGCGGGCCACTTTGCGGTCACAGAGGATCACCAGCCGCCGCCCCTTGCTGAACTCGGCCAAGGCCTGGGGCGCCTCCCAGGTGCTGATCAAGGGATGAGAGTAATCATCCAGCCTGACCCGGCTGCTCTGTTGGCTGATAAGAAGCGCGGCCAACTGCTCAACCAACTGGTCCGGGCCTTTTCCGTCCACGGCAAGCTTCACCTGGCAGTCGCCGTAGGCCTGCTGCCGGCTGTGATAAAGGCGTGCCAGGGCTTGTTCGTCCCTCCATAGAGGGCGGAGGGCGCTGTCGCTGTCTGCCAAATGACGGCGGCAGGCCTCCAGGCTGGCGGCCAGGTGGACGATGCAACCGGAATCAGACATGATTCTGCGGTTTTGGGGGAGTCGGGGGGCGCCGCCTCCGGTGGCCACCACCAGCCCCTGGCGGCGGCCAAGGCGCTTTAGTTCACCGGTCTCCGTCCGGCGGAAGCTATCCTCCCCCAGGGTGGCAAAGGCCTGGGGAATGGACATTCCCAGGCGTTTGGCCAAGACCTGGTCCATGTCTACGAAAGGCCGGCGCACCAGGGCCGCCAGTTTTGAGCCCAGGGTGGTTTTGCCGGCGCCCATAAAGCCGGTGATGTAGATATTGCCGTTCATGTCGCCCTCTTCAGGGGGTTTAGAAATTCACCGGGCTCCAAGTCCCTGCCGGTCCATATCTTGAAGCTGAGCCGGGCCTGATGGGCCAACATACTCAAACCATCCTCAAAAGGGCTTTGCCAAACTTCAGCGGCCCTGGCCCACAGATTCTCGCGGCGGCCGTAGTTCAGGTCCATGACCAGTTCCAATTTCGGCGGATTGGGCAGCTGTTCCACAAAGGCCGCCATCTCCGGAGATTCCCGGGGATGGGACACACTGGTGGCGTTAACCAGAAGCTGCACTGAATCCATTAAGCTCGGGACTTCCTGCAGGGAAACCGGCAGGCCGCCAAGCTGGCGGCAGAGGCCGGTGGCCTGCTCCAGCCGGCGTGCACCCACCCATACCTCGGATGCGCCTGCTTCGGCCAGAGCCAGCACCACCGCCCGGGCGGCCCCGCCCGCCCCCAACACCAGGGCGGCTTTGCCTTGGGGCTGGAATCCGGCCCCGGCCAGGGCCTGGAGAAAGCCGTCTGCATCGGTGTTGTGCCCCCACAGGCGCCCGTTTTCCCGAGAGATGGTGTTAACCGCCCCCAAGCGGCGGGCCTGATCTGAAAGCCCATCCAGATGGGCGATAACCGCCTGCTTGTGGGGCACAGTGACGTTGACCCCGTTTAGGCCCAGGGCCCGGAATCCGGCCACGGCCGCCGGGACCTGCTTTGGGTCCACGACCAAGGCCATGTAAACACCATCCAGGCCGTATCGGGACATGACCGTATTGTGCATAAGCGGCGAAAGCGAGTTCGCCACCCTGGCATCACCCATTACGCCCAGAAAGATCATGATGCCAACCCCTGCAATTGATTAAAAAATCCAGGGTAGGAGATGTCTACGCATCTTTGGTTTCTTATGGGGAATGAACAATCTGCCAGATTGCCGGCAATGGCCAGGGTCATGGCAATGCGATGGTCGCCGAAAGAGTCCAGAGGCCCCTGGGCCTGCAAGGGGGTGGGGCCGGTTATAAAAAGATCGTCGCCCCGGATTTCCAGGTCAGCCCCCAGGGCGGATAGTTGCGATACAATTGCGGTCAGGCGGTCTGATTCCTTGTGGCGCAGCTCTCCCGCGTCCTTAAAGATCGTGGTGCCTTCTGCCTGGGTGGCAACCAGGGCTAGTATGGGCACTTCGTCGATAAGGGAAGGCATCTCCCCGGCGGAAACCTCGCAGGCCCTAAGGTTCTGGGTGTAGCCTGCCCTCAGCGATCCCCAAGGTTCAGGGTCCTGACCCTGGACCTCCAGCTCCAGTTTGGCCCCCATTCGGGCCAACACCTGCAAGAATCCGGTGCGGGTGGGATTCAATAGGATTCCCCCGGATTGGATATCGCTGCCCGGGGTTATGACCGCTCCGCAGATAAAGAAAGCGGCTGAGGAGACGTCGCCCGGAACTTTTACCGCCTCGGGCAGGGACAATTTGGAACGCCGAATCCGCCAGGACCCTTCAGCGTTGGTTATGTCGGCGCCGCATTTTTCTAAAAGGCGTTCACTATGATCCCGGCTGGCACTGGGTTCGGACACAGAAGTGACTCCATCGGCCTGTACGCCGGCCAGGAGCAGAGCGCTTTTTAGCTGGGCGCTGGGTACGGGCAGGCGGTAGGCGATTCCTTGCAGCCCCTTACCGCTTACCTGTACGGGAGGCAGGCCTCGGCGGGTATGAACCTGGGCCCCCATGAGCTTTAAAGGGTCGGCCACGCGCTGCATGGGGCGCTTGCTCAAAGACGAATCGCCGATCAGTTGGAACCGTCCCTCGCGTCCCGCCAGGATGCCCATGAGCAGCCTCATGGTGGTGCCGGAGTTGCCGCAGTCCAGGTCGGCGCCCTGCACCCTGCCGGCAATGCCCTCCAGCACCAGGCCTGTGGAATCTTGATGCACCACCCCGCCCAAATGCGACACCGCCTCCAGGGTGGTCTTGCAGTCAGCGCCAGGGGAAAAATTCTCCACCCGGCATTTTCCCAGGGCCAAAAGAGATATCAACCCCAGGCGGTGGGATATGGATTTATCCCCCGGCGGATTGAAGGTTCCTTTAAGCCGCATGTTTTTTGCCTGCCGGTTCGGGGCGGAGGGTCCGCGATTTGATCACAGCTTTTCGAAAATCCAACATGTAGTTCCTCGGACTGTTCGCAGAAAGTAGAAATTAAAAAACCCACCGCATTTAAAGGCGGTGGGCTGTTTTCGCTTTCTTGGGGATGCCGGTTAAATCAAACGCCCCTCCCCGGAGCACACCGCCTGCGGCAGGCGCCAGTAATAAAAATAAAAGAAGCAGGGCGAGGCAGTACTGCCTTGCTCAATCAGGCTCCTTTTGTTTCTCGCATCCATTGACCGGTTCATTTCCCTGGTTTCTGATTTCATGATTTGAGCCTCTATATCTCTAGGATGGCAAGGCTTTTGTCAAGTAAAAAAACCAGGTTCTCTTGTAGGCTTAGAGATATTGTTTAATTATTTTATATAATTACTATGCCTAAGCAGGCTTGGATTTTCATGGTGGCAATCCCCGCGATGCATACTTAATCCAAGAGTATTTGACGTCTTTCAGCTATGTTTCAAGATTGTGCTGCCAATAGTCGATGAGATGGATGACAGATTTTTACAGGCTTTTGATTGAGACTCTGGCCATATTTCATTACACTATACCCTTGTGGCAATTTAAGAGTTCCAATTGGTCAACCGCCTGCCCCTAGACTATACTGACTCTGTCCCTGACAATATGAACCTAGATATGTAGGTGAAATTTCACCCGAAGTTTAGCCGTCATGGTGGCAAATTTTTTAAAAGGGGTCTTGATCAGCCTCGCAGGGGCCTGTGTTTTCCTAGGCTACGCAGGGTTGGATACGGGCATATGCTGGGCCGGTAAATCCAATCCCGAGGTGGTTATTTGGAAGAAAGTCAAAAGCCATCTGGCCGCCGGCCAACTGCTTAATGCCTGCCAACAAGCTGATAAGCTTAAACAATACCCCAAGACTCCCTCCTATAAAGAGGCAGAGTCTTTTCTGCAGGCCAAGGGCATTTCCATTGAGGACCCTCTTGGCTCCTATACCATGAAACAGATAGTGGCCCTGCAAAACCGCACCGAGTCTTTACGGGCTGTAAGCGGCAAGCTTCCGCCCACTGGGCAGAGGAAAAAATATCGCGACGCCTGGGGCCGTGCCCTGCGCATCGAATATGTGGCCCGGCCAGGGTTTATGTACGTGATTCGGTCGGCGGGAAGGGACGGCAAGTTCTTCACCCAGGACGATTACGTCCTGGGAATAAGAAAAGACCGTGCCGCTGGGCCGAAAAAAGCGACTAATATTAAAGATAAAGCACGCATACCCGGCAACCGGGGGCGCCTGGGCGGGAGCGGCAAGCCGCAACGGCCGGGACAGAGCGGGGGCGGGATGATACCAAGCGGCGACGGCGAGTCCACGGTCACTTTGGATGAGTTGATAAATAACCAACCTTTTTATTAATACAGGGAGTTAACAGTTGGATCTGGGAACCATAATCGGCATTGTGGTGGGACTGGTCCTGGTGATGGTGAGCATATTGCTCAAGGGAACGATTCTCGCCTTCGTTGATATAGCCTCAATGCTTATCGTAGGGGGAGGGACGCTGGCCGCCACTATGGTGGCCTTTCCCATGAGTTCGGTCATGCGGGCCCTTAAGGCCTCCATGAGCATTTTCTTTCAGCACCGTATTGATCACGTAGGCACGGTGCGCACCCTGCTTTCAGCCTCCAACACCGCCCGCAAAGACGGGCCTTTGGCCTTGGAAAAAATGAAGGCCAATAATGATTTTATGAAAACAGCCTTTGGACTGGTTGCCGATGGCTTCCGCCCCGAAGACATCGGGGCGGTTTTAAGAATAGAGTTGGATGCCACCTCAGCCCGCCAGGAAGAGCTGGTCAAAATTCTGGAGAAGATGTCAGACCTCGCGCCGGCCTGGGGTATGATCGGGACCTTGATCGGCTTGGTCATCATGCTGCTCAACCTTGATGACCCCAACTCCATCGGGCCGGCCATGGCCGTGGCTCTGCTGACGACCCTATACGGGGCCCTGTGGGCCAACCTGCTGCTTTCGCCAGGGGCGGCCAAGCTGGCCGAACGCGGGGAGCGGGAGATTTTAGACTACCGCTTGATTCTGGAAGGGGCGATGGCCATGGCGCGAAATGAAAACCCCCGCGCCATCCAGCAACGGCTGGTAGGCTTCATGCCTCCTGAAGACCGCTCCGCCTTACAGGCCAAGGCCATGGCTAAGAAAAAGGGATAGCCGTGGCCAAAAAAGCGGAAAAAAAGGGCCTGCCTCCCTGGATGGCCACCTTTGCCGACATGTGCACCCTCCTTCTGACCTTTTTCGTGTTGCTGCTGACCTTTGCCCAGATGGACGTGGTGAAGTTCAAGGAGATGCTCGGTTCGGTGCAAAAGGCCTTTGGCGTGCAGATGCAAGACCCGGGTCAGTTTCAGCCCACCAAGCCAGCCGCGCCCGCCACGGCGGCCCAAACCACCCAGCATCAACGCATCGTCACCTCCCCCCGGCCCACTTCAGCTCCCTCGGCCGCGGACAGCCAGTCCGCGGAAATGGCCAGGCGCATGGCCAAGCAGGTGCGCACCA
>JASFOZ010000071.1:0-12581 GCA_050116255.1 Desulfarculaceae bacterium | reverse complement strand
AAAAGAGCCCATAGAGATGGCATCAGAATCCGAGGAGAGAATCGTTTTAAAGGGAATTGCCAAAGCCATGGCGGAAAAAATGGCCTTGACGGTTGATATCCCCCAGGTGACCACGGCCGCGGAGGTGGATGCCACAGACCTGAAGAAACTTAGCAAGCAAACCAAGACAACCATCACCTCCTTTGTGGTTTGGGCCGTAGGGCAAGGTTTGAAAAATTACCCGATTATTAACTCTTCTTTTGATGAGGACACGGTCATTGTCAAAAACCAGTTTAACATAGGCGTTTCTGTGGCCACCCCGCATGGTTTGGTAGTGCCGAACATCAAAAATGTGAAGCGCAAAGACATCTTTGCTATTTCCAGAGACTTGGCTGAATTGGCAAACAAAGGCCGGGACAACCAGTTGAGCATTGACGACATTTCTGACGGCACCTTTACCATCACCAATTCCGGTGTTTTTGGCTCGCTTTTTTTCACCCCCAGAATTAATCCGCCCGAGAGCGCCATCCTGGGAATGGGCAAAATCATCGAGCAGCCGGTGGTTGTTGATGGACGGATTGCCATTAGGGCTATGATGTACCTGAGCCTTACCTACGATCACCGGGTGATTGACGGGGAAAATGCTGTGAAATTCCTGCAGGATGTGAAAAAATCCTTGGAGGCCCCGGGTCAAGCCTTTGCACCTACTGAATAAGAAAAGATGCCATGTTTTATCTTAGTTTATTACCTACTAATATTTAACAATCACCGTGATCTGTAGGGAGGGCTCCCCGCATACTCGGGGATGGACCCTCTCAGTGGCTGGGACCGAGGCAGCCAGCAAGGGTCCTGTCACAGTGCCAGGGCAGAGCATCCGTGCAGGCCCTGCTGGCCTGGTTTGGCCGTCTGGTCAGAGACCTAAAAAAGAATGATAACTTCGGGCAGGCGCCCGGCAAGCGGCAATAACTGATTTAGAGGCCCATACGCACCACGTTAGCCAAAAAGGCCTTGGAAATTAATCTGTTGGTTTTGTTTTTATAGGCACCATAATCTGCCCCGAATTGCTCGGCCATAAAATCTTCCTCCCGCTTAATCCGCGAGAAATATAAGATACCGAAACCGACTAAGTAGCTTGGCCCCACCAGCCAATTACCTATCAATAATAATTGAGCCAAGCCTGCCAAAAAGGCAGAGGTGTACATGGGGTGCCTGATATATTCGTATATCCCGGTGGTGATGAGCTCGTGTTCTTCTCGTAGTTCCAGCTTGGGAGACCACTGGCGGCCCAAATCCCTATGCGAACGCAGGAAAAGCCAAATCGCCGGCAGGCATATCAATGCGCCCGTCCAGCCCATTACCGGGGGGACAGCATAATCGGCAAAACTGAACAAGGGGGTGAACAAGTATATCAGCGGTAAAAACATCCCCCCCAGAAACGCCAGAACCAGTCCGGCTCTTTCGCTTAAATCAACCTGTGATTTTGTGATCTTGGTTTTACGGCTTACTTTAATATGGGGAAAACGGATAATGAAGCTGGCGACGAAAAACACCAAATAGCAGATGTCGAAAATACTCCAATTCAGCATGATCTTAGCCTTTCTTTAATGCCTGCCTTCTATCAACGGCACGGCAATCTCTAATTACACCCCCGCTATCATGGTTACAGAGGCATTTTGGTTTTTAGGTCAATCATGGCAAGGTGCCGCCCGGCAAAGCGTGTTCCCGTCCTTTCGAACCTAGCTCTGTTCCAAACCAAGAGGTTTGCGGCCCTTTTCGGCATCAAGATATTTCTTTATGGAATTCATAGTACGCTTGGTTTCTTCGGCGTCTTTGGAATTGGGCTTGGCCCTTGCCATCGCCTGAGTCAGATGATCCAAGGCCTGCTTATAGTCCTCCATCTGCATGGCGCAATAGCCGGCCATTAGCTCTAAGCGGGCGTTCTTGGGCGCCAGGCGCGATGCCGCCTTATAGGCATTAATGGCCTCTTGGTAGTTTTTGTTTTGCATGTGAATCTGGGCCAACAAGCGCCAGCCTTTCAGGCTTGATTCCAATTTAAGGGCCTCGCCTATGGCCTGCCGGGCCCGGTCCAGACATTTGGCCTCAAAAAAGACCCCGGCCAGGAGGTAAAGATCTTTGGCCTTGGGCTTACCCCCAAAGGACCGGCGGTAATAGCGGGCCGCCTTGCGGGGTACGCCCGCCATTCGGTATAGGTCAGCCAGGGTTTTCCACTTGGCCGCTGGAGGTGATGAAAGGCGGTAGGAAATCTCCAGGTCAGCGGCGGCCTTGGCATAATCGCTTTTCTCCAGACAGAGCCTGGCCGACAGTTTCCAGAGATCGGCGTCCCCAGGGAACCTACGCAGCAGGCGGTCAAGGGTGACCCGGGCTTGTTGAAAGCGATTCAACTCAAGGTAGGTCCGCACCAAGGCCTTGAGCCATGGGGATTTGGCGTCAGGCCGGGCCGCTAAACCAGAAAGCAGGGGCAGGGCCTTGGCCGGTTGTTTGGCGGCCAGAAAAAAAGCAGCAGCCTGGTAGAGGTCTTGGGGCTGGGGCTTTTGGCTTTGCTCATGCGCCTTTAGCATCAAGCGCGCCGCCTGGGCCGGTTGCCCCAGTTCATAGGAAACCGCGGCCAAATTTCTAAGGGCCGGGACATAACACGGCCAAAGCTCAACCGCCTTGGCAAAGTGTTGCTTTGCCTGGGCTGGTTTCCGGGCCTGGTAGGCGATAACGCCCCTTAAAAAGGAGAACTTGAAATGGGTGTCGCCTGGATGGGTTTTGGCGTATTGGGCCAGCACCCGGCCCGCCTGGGCATTGTCTTTGGCCATCAGCTTTTGGGCCTTGACCATGGCCTGGCGCTGACCTCGAGACAGGTGCGGCTGGTGACCGCAGCGGTCCTGATGGTCCTTTTGGGCCGAGGCCGGCTGACATACCAGCAACAGGCCGGTAGCCAGCAGCACTATGCATAATCTTTTCATTTTTTTTCCAGCTCAAACACGATATCGGTCTCCACCCAGGTGTCCACGGGCCTTCCGTCCTTGTACCCGGGCCGGAAGCTCCAACGGAGCAGACTTCGCCGCACCGCGTTTTCAAAGACATTGGGGGGGTCGGCCTTTATGATGGAAAGCTTGGAAACCCGCCCTTTGCTATCCACTAGAAACCGCACCGAAACCATGCCTTCTATGCCTTGCCGCTTGGCGTGATAGGGATACATGGGCGGCACCTGCGCCTTGACCATGGGTCCTTGATCCACCTCGGTCACCTGGTATCTCCCCAGTTGGGCCGGGCCCAGGTCTACGCCGGTGGTCAGTTTGGTGTTCATCTCCAGGTCCAGAACCGGCACCTGCAAGTTGGGACGTTCCTTGGGAGGCGTCCCCACCTTAAGCGGCTTTAGCTTCATTTTAGGCGGCTCCTGGCGAGGCGGCGGCTCGGGCTTGGTTTCAGGGGGCGGCGGCATTTCCTCTGGGATGAAAGCCTGGATGGTTTGGGCCATGATCGTATTTTTAGCGTTCACCTCCCGTTGCAGAAGTGACGCCGCCCCGAAAATAACCAGGTTCAAAATGGCGGCCCCGGCTCCGACCAGAACCCAATCGAACCAGCGCAGATGCCCTTTGGCGGCCATGGCGCCGCTCATGGGCTGGGCCTTTTGGCGGCCACCGCCACGTCCTTGGCTCCGGCCAGGCGGGCCTGGTCCAAGACCTCTATGATCAGGCCGCTCTTGCTTTCTTTGTCAGCCACGATAACCACCGAGCCGGTGGGATTGGAGGCCAGGTATTGTTCCACCAATCCCCGCACCGACCTGATATCCGTCTTTTGCCGGTCCACGAAAACAGCACCTTGGGCGGAAATGCCCACCAGCATGGCCTCTTTTTTCTGGGATGTGGCTGTGGAGGCGATGGGTCTGTCCACCTTGACCCCTGACTCGCGCACAAAACTGGTGGTGACCAGAAAGAAGATCAAGAGAATGAAGACCATGTCCACCAAAGGCGTCATGTTTATTTCAGGCTCGCCGTTTTCGCCCCCATCGCTGAAGCCGGCCAGGCTGCCCTTCAGGCGTAACATAGCGCCACCTCCTTCTCACGAATCCAGCGATTCACCGCCTCTTTAATGCCCAGCAGCTTTTGCTGTTCCCTGCGGATGCGGCGCCTCATCATATAAGAGGCGAACAAACCGGGCACGGCGATGAGCAGTCCGGTCTCCGTGGTGATCAGGGCCTCGCTGATGCCGGCGGCCAGGGCCTGGGCGTTGCCGGTGCCGAACTGCCCGATAACCTCAAAGGTGGAGATCATTCCGGCCACGGTGCCCAGCAGCCCCAAGAGCGGCGCCACTCCGGACAGCATCAGCAAGGTGGTCAGATGGCGCCAGAGCAAGGGAATCTGGCGCAGCACCGAGGCGTTCCAGTACAACAGATCGGTCTCAGGCTCATGGCTGCGCACTGTCAGAAATTGCTCTACAGCCCAGCCCGCCGGGGCCCAGGTCCAGGGCGGCTCAGATCCTTTGTCCAGGCATTCCAATAGGTCGGCAAGCCTGACTTCCTCACGGGCTATCCGCAAGAGCCAAAGCATCTTGACCAGCACCAAGCCCCACATCCAAAGAGACAAGACGATGAGAGGGAACATCACCGGCCCGCCGGCCACGATGAAACGCCAAAGGGAATCCAATGCGCTCATGCCGTGCCTCCCGCTTTGATCAAGGCGGCGGTAAGGGCCACTGCCTTTTCCTCCATATCCGAGACCACATGCTGGGCCCGTCGTCCCAAAAGAGACGAGAAGATCAGTATGGGAATGGCCACGGCCAGACCGAGCTCGGTGGTGATCAGGGCCTCGGAGATGCCCCCGGCCATGAGGCGCGGGTCCCCGGTTCCGTGAGCGGTTATTACATGGAAGGTATTAATCATGCCGCTGACGGTGCCCAAGAGCCCCAGCAAGGGAGCCACCGCCGCCAACACCTTCAGGGTGGAAAGGAAACGCTCCAGCCGGGGCATCTCCTTGAGCATGGCCTCGGCCAAACTGCTCTTGATGGCCTCGGCCTGGCAGCCCTTTTGGCTCAGCCCCGCCTGGAGTACATTGGACGTGGGCCGGCCTCTCTGGGACTCAGCCGCCTCCCAGGCGCTCTCAAAGTCTCCCTTGGCCACCCGGCGGTTGACTGAATCCATTAACTTGTCGGTATTGGCGTGGACGCGGCCCAAGAAGATAAGGCGCTCTATTATGAGGATCAGGGCCACCAGGCCCACGGCCATTATGGGCCAAACCAAAGGACCGCCGCTCAGGACCTGTTCCCAAAGGGAGGAGCTTTGGGTCAAGCGGCTGAGAGCGCCCCCCCGGCTCATGTCCATATACACGGCCTGGGTCTGGCCGGAGAGGTAGTCTTCCAGGTTCGATTCCACCCACCAGGGCAGTTTGCCGCCCACCGCCAGCAGCCTGCCGGTTCCCGGTCCCAATTGGGCGAAGCCCACCTCCTCGCCGATGCGGTATAAGGTGTTGAAGGCCCCCAGGCGCACCAGCTCACCCTGCTGATCCCGGCCCTCGCGGTCCACGAATTGACCTTGCCGCCGTGAGATGGCGCCGGAGGCGGATATCTCATCAAGATACTGCCGGACCAGCCTTTGCAGGTCGTCCAACCCGGGAAAACGGCTCTTATCCATATAAGAACGCAATAGGTCCAGGCGTCCGGGCTTTTCAGCGGTGATGGGAGAACGCTCGGCCAGGGCCAGCAGGTCCCGGGCGGCGCCCCGCACCAGGCCGGCCATTTCCTCCATTTCGGTCTGGTTTCCCTCCAAGCGCCGCTTTAGGTCGATTTCCTCTTGGCTGAGCTGAACCAAGCGGTCCTGCCCCGCCGCCAGGAGGGCGTTCTCTTGCTTCAGCCCCTCCTTTACGGCGGCCACTTGCTTTTTGAGATCCGCCAGCTCGGCCGCCAACTCCTGCCTGGTAGCCTGCGCCTCCTGCTTGGCCTGAGCCAAGTCATCCTTCACTTCCTTAGCCACCTGTTCAAACCCGGCAGCCGCAGCGCTCCCGGCCCAGGCCAGACAGCAGACCAGGATCAGCAACTTCAATATTCGCTTTTTCATGGCTGTTTCTCCGGGGCAGGGGAGTCGGGGCCGGGCTGGTACAGGGGAATTTCCACTAGTTCAACCACCCGCTTGCGCGAAGCCATATCCGCGGCCTGGCTGAGTTCAACCTGATATCCTTCCAGGGGCACGAACTCACCTTTACCGGCATGGTAGCTCCAGGCCTGGTTTCCATCCGAACTCAGGGCGAAAAGGGCCAAACGGCCCAGGCGCAACACTCGCACCAATACCCGGGAGCCGGCGATCTCCAGTACGGTTTCAGTGCAGCTCACCGTGCTTCCATAGCGGGCCTCTATTTCAAGGACATTGAGAAGGCTGCGCATCTTGGCCCCTGCCGGCGCGCCGTAACGATTCAAGGTCGCCCGCAGCTTGTCCAGGCGCGTCTTTCGTTCCTCCGCTAAAAAGGGAAGGTCCCGGGCAACGAAATCCTCGAGCTCAGCGGCCACCTGGTCCCAATATGGTTCCAGTTCTTTGCTCATGCGCTCAAACTCCCGCGCCCGCCTTTGCAACTCGCCCACCCGGTTGTTCATGTCCTTAACGTAGGCCTCGGTTTTAAGGCGCTGCCGCTGAATAGTCTTAAATTCCCTTTGCAGGGTCTCCAGCCGGTCGGCCAGGGCCAGACGCTCATCGCTGAGGCGGTCGATCATCTTTTGGGTCTTTTGCCTTACTCCAACCTGCTCCCGGGCCTGAGTCCGCACCTGGTCGCTGTCCGCGGCCCAGCCTGCCTTATACGGCAGGCAAAAAAACAGACATGCCACTAACAGAGCGAGGAGGTTTTTTTTCTTGTTCACTGCCTGTCTCCCGATCCGGAGCGCAGGAGGCGGCGCGCCGTCCCTTGCGCTCCGGAGTCAAGGTTTAGATTAAAAGGTGACCTTGAGTCCTGCATAAATCAGGCGTCCCCGGAGAGGTCCGTAGATGTATCCCACGTCGTAACCTCCGTCGGCGTCCCACATCAGGGGCGAGTCCTCGTCGCCGGCCTGGGTGTAGTCGAAAAGGTTCTTGACGCCCACATACAAAGCAAAGTGCTGTCCAAGCTCCTTTTCCAGCTTCATATCCACGGTGAAGTAGGAAGGGGCGTCCGTGTCCTTCTCTGCGCTCAGCTCCCCGGTCTCGGGATTCATCGCGTTCCAGGCCTCGTAGCCGTAGTCCTCCAGATCCCGCGAGCCGATCCAATAGAAGTAGGTCACGAAGTTCCAGCCTTCGTGTCGCAAGTTGGCGAAAAGTCCTATGCGTTGCTCAATGGGCGCGATGCCGAAGGTCTTTTTGTAATCGTCGCTCATGATGTATTGTTCATAGCTGGCTCCAACCGAGAGCCAACTGGTCAGCTTGTAGCTGCTCACCACGTCAAAGGCCCAGACCTCGCCATCGTCCTGGGAGTTGACCAGGGTGGGCCGATCGTAGTTGTCGGCATCGATGTAGGCCAAGTCCTCCGCTATGGTGTAGTGAAGGGAGCCGGTTACAGACAGGCGCTTCCCCTCATAGGAAAGGGAGTAGCCGGCAGACCAGGATTTTTCCAACTCGTCAATGTCCACGTTGAAGCCGTCTTCCAACAGGCCGTGCTCGGATTCAAAGAAGGTCAGTGGCGAGCGGTAGCCTCTGCCCAGCGAGACCCGCGAGGCCAACTGCGGAGTATGGTTCCAGCGGAAATGCAGGCGGGGAGCCACCATCCACAGATCGATCTCGTTGTCTTCCGCGGTTTGGGCGGTCCAGTCCACGGTAATTTTGTCGACCCGCACCGCCGCGATAAGCTCCATGCTCGGGGAAATACGCCAGGTGTCCTGGATGAACACCGCGTAATCACTGTAGTCGTAGTCGTCCGGCACCAACTCCGGGTCCGCCTCCACCTGGACGGAATCAGAGCGCAGCTCTTCATAACGCCCGCTCACTCCGGTGGTGATAAGGTGTTTGCCCAAGGCGTAGTTGAGTTTGAAGCTGCCGTAATAGGTGGGCACCTTGTTGTGGTAGTCAAAGCCCTCGTAGACGGAATCCTGTCCGTGGTGGGCATAGCTGGCAATGGCCACCATGTTCAGGCGGTCATTGAACCGGTGCAGCCACTGTCCGGTAAGCTCCTCCCGTTCGGTGGTGATGTATTCGCAGGTGCCCAGCTTGGCGCCGGTGTACTTGTTACGCACATCGCCGCCCTCAAAGGCGGGATCGCCGGGGTCCTGGCGCACCGCCTCGTAGTTGTCGGACATATAGCCCCCGTGTACGTCGGACTTGATCTTGGTGACCCGGAACTGAAACTGGTCGTCAGAGGTGATGTCGTAAAAGGCCTTGAAGGTCAGGGAATAGTTTTCCACCCGCGGCGCCTCGTTGACTTTATTGTCGTCCGCGTCCTCCTGGTCGATGTTGTCATACTGGCCGATCCCCAACAGGCCCAGTTTGCCGTCATCAGTGAGGGCGGTGCCCACCACGCTGTAACGCCGGTAGTCCAAGGTGCCTCCGGCTAGGTCAGTGGTAAAGCCGGTGCGGGTGGGCTTATCCAAGATGATGTTCAGGGTGCCGCCGATGGCCTCAGGGGCCAAAAGGGAAGCGCCGGCGCCCCTGGCCACTTCGATACGGCTGACGCCGGCGGTGGCCAAGGCATCCATACCGTAATAGCTGGAAACCACCGAGTGGATGGGCACGCCATCCACCAATACCGTGGTGTGCTCACCCTTCATGCCGTTGATCTGCACCCGCTTGATGCCGCACATGGAGCATTCGGTATTCACGGTGATGCCCGGCTGATCCTTAACCGCCTCGTACAGGGTCCCCGCCTGGCGATCCTTCATGTCCTGGGCGTCGATCACCTCGGTCTTTTCGATCACGTCCTTTAATGTCCCCGCCCTTTTCAGGCTCTCCTGAAGAGACTTGACCTTAACAGGCTCCAGTTTAGTGGCTTGGGGTTTATCAGCAGCTATGGCCGGCGCCGCTGTTAGCAGCGCCACGGCCACGGCCAAAATTAGTGATTTGAATCTCATTGCCCTTCTCCCTTCAATTTGGAGGTTCAATCATTTTTTTACAAACCAAACACCATCGGCGCAGACATCCGCCTCCAGCCGAGGCGCCCCGCTGGTTTCAAGCACCCGGCACAGCACAGGCGGGTAGGGGACAGGCCTGCGGCTATGCTTGTGCGTTCACCTTAGGATCAAAGCAAACCAAAATAATCGGCTGCAGCCGTTTTGGGGTTGCTTCCCATAACAATAGGGCCTTTAAGGCGGATCTGAGAGTCCGCTGCCTGCCGGTCCCGCCTCAAGCAGGTGCGGCATCAATAGGCCGGCCCGGTCAGGGCCCAAAAGGCCCGGCTATGGTTCTCGTTTTCAATACCTACCGTTTTCTTTGCGCCTTCAGGCGCCGGTTAAAGACCTCTCCCTCAAAGAGGCCTGCTCACCACCTAGGCCTTTTAGCCTTCGGCTTGGTTCTTGATATCAATCACCTGTGCCTGCTTTTTGCACTTGCAGTTAGTGCAGCATCCGTTGCACTCACAATGTCCTTTGCCGTGTTCCGGTTCGTTGATGCCTTGTGAGACTGGGCCTTGGTGGTCTTTGGACATTTTCATCACTCCCGTTTCAGGTTAAAAAACTCATTCAATCTATCCCGGGAGAGCCGGATTGATCCGTGCCTCCCTGGGCGTGGCCTTTGTTGCTGCTGTTTGCGCTTCCCGGTATGGAGCCGGGCTCTTCCGGGCCGGGATCGGCCGCTGTCAGCTTGTCAATGGCCTTGGCGACTAGGCCGGTGTTGTCCAACAGCACTTCCACCACCTGGGGATCGTATTGCGCACCCGACAAGGCGGCGATTTTTTGGACGGCCTCGGCAAAGCCCATCCTGCGGCGGTAGGGCCGATTTTGCAGCATGGCCGAAAGGCTGTCAGCCGCCGCGATGATACGTGCACCCAGAGGAATATCCGCGCCCTTGAGGCCGGCGGGGTAGCCTCGGCCGTCAAAAGACTCGTGGTGGTGATAAACCATGCCTACAATGCCGGTGGAGCTGAGAAAGAGCACCGGTGCTATGATCTCGGCTCCAATAACAGGGTGCATCTTTATGGCCCGCCATTCCCCAGCTGAAAGCGGTCCCTCCTTTTGCAAAATGTGATCCGGCACGCCGATTTTGCCGATGTCGTGCAGGTGGCCGGCGATGTGAATATGGTCGGCCAGCTGAGAGGGCAAGCCCATGCGGCGCGCCAACAAATGCGAAACCTCCGCCACTTCATCGGAATGCTGCCTGGTGAAGCGGTCCTTGGCGTCGATGGCATTGCCCAACGATTCGGCGAACTGATGAATCTCTTCTGATACCAAGGCGCAAGACGCCCGGCAGCTATCCTCAGGGCTGCAGATCTGCTGTTGGTCCGAGTTGAGCACACAAACTTTTGGCATAGAAACTTTCCTCAGAGTTTTAGCTGCCGGGCTTGGTTGTCATCTTGGCGGCGGAGCTGATCTTTTGGGTGCACGTCCTTTGCCTCCGGGTCCGGCGGGGAAAGACCCAGCGTCTTTGGCCCATTAGATAGGGCGAAAGCTCCACGCCGGTTTCAAAAAAAACCGCTTTATTCAGGCACAGCATCTGTTCTTTCCTCCTTGGCCAAAACCGGTAGTGGACCTGACCTCTGATTCATTCTCAGTTGGCATTGTCCCGCCCGGCGGCAATCAGAGCAGGCGCAGGCGGGTCTTTTTCTGCTTAGGCATAAGCAGCCGTAGTGCTTGACAACCCCCAAAGCGGCAAGAGCCACCATGGTCAAGACGAGAGCCAAATCCCACATGACATCAACCCAATCCCATGATTTTGCCGCCTTGATAGATCAAAAGGGCCAGCCCATAGGCGGCTATGGTTGTGTAGGCGATGGAGAACAAAGCCCATTTCCAGCTTCCCGCCTCGCGCTTGATCACCGCCACGGTGACAAAGCAGGGTGCGTAGACCATGACGAAAATCATCAGGGCCATGGCCATCAACGGATTCCAGCCGGGCTCTTTAATCAGCCTTTGCGAAAGGCTTTTGGCTTCTTCGGGATCCACCTCGCCCAGGCTGTAGGCCGTGCCCAGGGTGGCCACCACCACCTCCTTGGCGGCAAAGCCTCCCACCAGGGCCACGTTGGTGCGCCAGTCAAAGCCCAAGGGAGCGGTGACATAGGTCAGGGCGGTTCCCATGCGCCCGGCCAGGGAATTGGCCAACTCCGCTTGGGCCATCTGCAATTGCACATCTTGCTTGGCCTCTTCGCCGGCTGCGGCTTTGATCTTTGCCTCCCATTGCACTGTTTGATCAGGAGGAAGGCCCGGGAAAGTCATTAAGGCCCACATGAGGATGCTTATGCCCAGGATTATGGTGCCGGCCTTTTTGATGTACTGCCAGGTCCTCTCCCAAGTATGGATCAACAGACCCCGCAGGGTTGGCATGCGGTAGGGAGGCAGCTCCATGACAAAAGGCGCGGTCTTTCCCTTGAGTATGGTCCAACGCAGAATCCTGGCCGCAATCAGGGCCAGGCCCCAGGAGATAAGGGTCAGGGTGAACATCACCTGCGCTTCATGGTCCGCAAAGAAAGCCGCGATCAACAGAGCGTAAACCGGCAGCTTGGCCCCGCAGTTCATAATGGGTGCGATCAGTATGGTAGCCAGCCTGGCTTTTTCGTCTTTCAAGGTGCGGGCGGCCATTACTCCGGGCACCGCGCAGCCGCCGGAGATGCCGCCGCTTACGATCATGGCCATAATGCTGTTGCCGTGCAGCCCAAAACCCCGCAGAATGCGGTCCAGAAGATAGGCCACCCGGGCCAGATAGCCCGAATCTTCCAAGACGGCGATGGCAAAAAACATGAACATAATAAGGGGGACAAAGCCCAATACGCCGCCTACGCCGTCGATGACCCCGCTCACAATGAGCGACTGCATCAATCCTTGGGGTATGGCCACTTCCGCAGTGCCGGCCAACCAGGCGAAAAAACCCTCCAGCCAGGCGACCGGGGTCTCGCTAGCCCAAAACACAAATTTGTAGATTCCGTAGATCACGGCAAGCAGAATCACCGGCCCCAGAAGACGGTTGGTAAGCACCCGGTCCGCTTTGTCGCTGAACTCCAGCCGCTGGGCCCGATTCTCCGCCACTGCCTGCTTATAGACGCTGCCAATGTAGCCGTAGCGGTAATCGGCGATGACTCCTTCAGGATCGTCGCCAAGGGTGCGGCTGATGTGGTCGGCCAGCTTGAGGCGCAGTTCTCCCAAACTGGCGGCCAGACCCGGATCCTGGGAAACCTGCTGCACCACCTCCCGGTCGTTTTCCAAAAGCTTGATGCCCACCCAGCGGGGACTAAGGGGCTGCCATACCAGGGACTGGCCGTTGAAACAGGCTGTCATCTCCTGCAGGGCCAGATCCACGTCCTGGCCATAGGAGATCTGTAAAGGCCGCCAATCCGGTTTTTGCCGGGCCAGATCAACCGCGGCCTGAAGAACCTTCTCCATACCCTGTGCTCTGCGGGCCACAGTGGGAACAATCGGCACGCCCAAAAGGCGGCTCAGCTCAGTGATATTTATGTCGATGCCTCTGGATTCGGCTACATCCATCATATTCAGTGCGATGACCA
>JASFOZ010000070.1:0-12640 GCA_050116255.1 Desulfarculaceae bacterium | reverse complement strand
AGGCGCATCAAGGGCATGGGGGTGAAGGTCGAGGCCACCAAGGAGCCGGGCGCCACCCGCATGGGGGCGGAGATCAGGCGCTTGCTGAGCGAGGCCAAGGGCGAGGGCCTTACCCCCCGGGCGGAGCTGCTTTTGTTCCTGGCTGACCGGGCCCAGCATGTGGACCGGGTGATCCGGCCCGCCCTGGAGGGCGGTCTGGTGGTGGTCAGCGACCGCTTCACCGACTCCAGCGAGGTCTACCAGGGCCGGGCCCGGGGACTGGGCTGGGAGGATGTGCGCCGCCTTAATCAGGTGGTCTGCAAAGACGTCTGGCCCGACCTCACCATTGTCCTGGATCTGGACCCGTCCCTGGGCATCAAACGGGTCAACGAACGCCAGGGGAGCCTGGGCCTGGTGCCGGACCGTATGGAGAACGAAGGGCTTGATTTTCACCAGGCGGTGCGCCAGGGGTTTTTGGATCAGGCCCAAAGCGAGCCGGAGCGGATCAAGGTGGTAAATGCCAACCAGGCCCCTGAAGACCTGGCCGATCAGGTGTGGGACCTGACTGCGCCCTTGATTAAGGAGTTCAAGGCCCGTGCGTCTTGATGGCCTTTTGGGGCAGAAGCGGGCCCAGACCCAGCTTGAGGCGGAGCTGGAGTCCGGCCGTCTGGCTCATGCCTATCTGTTTGTGGGCCCCAAGGGCACCGGACGGGCCACGGCGGCGCGGGCCCTGTTCAAATCAATCAACTGCGAGCAGCGGCAGGCCGACCGTCCCTGCGGGGTCTGCGCCAATTGCCACCGCCTGCAGGCAGGCACCCACGAGGATTTTGTGGTCATGGCCCCGCCCTCAGGGGCGCCCTCGGCCCAGATCAAGGTTGATGAGGTGCGCCAGGCCATCCGCACCTTGAGCTTCGCCCCCTTTGCCGGGGGCACGCGCCTAGTCCTGATCCGGGAGGCCGGCCACCTCAACCCCACCAGCGCCAATGTGCTGCTCAAGACCCTGGAGGAACCCCCGCCCAACAACATCCTGGTGCTCACGGTGCAGGATCCGGCCCAGCTTTTACCCACCCTGGTGAGCCGCTGCCGCCGGGTCAACTTCGCCCCCCTGGACACCGCCCTGGTGGCCGAGGAACTTACCCGGCGGGGGATCGAGCCCCGGGGCGCCCGGCTGCGGGCAGCCCTGAGCGGCGGCTCCCTGGGCCGGGCCCTGGACCTGGATGAGGAGGCCTTGTCCCAGGAGCTGGAGCGCCTGCGCCGCCACCTGGACTCCAAGGCCGGCCCCATGCAGGACTGGGCCTTTGCCGAGGAGGTGGTGGCAGATTACCGGGGCGCCGCCCTGGACCGCCAGGGCCTGGCCGACGCCCTGGAGTTGTGGGCCCAGTTCTTCCGGGACCTGGCGGTCACGGCCGCCGGCCGCCCGGACACGGTCATGTTGCCCAGGGACCTGTTGCCGCCCGCTCCCCTGGCCGAGAGCGCCGAGGCCTATGTACAGGTTCGCCGCGCCCAGTCCCAGATATTGGCCAATGCCTCGCCCGAGCTGGTGCTGGTGGTCCTGTTGGGCAGCTTGCAGGGAAGCCATTCTGCCTTTGCCGCCCAGGTCTGATCTCTTTTGCCTGGCATTTCAATTGCTTTCAAGCAGCCCTTCACCTGGGCGGCCCTGAATCCGGCTGGGGTCTGATTCTGCCCCGCCCTTTCGCCAGGGTGCTTTTCCCGGTACAATGACCTTGCCCCCTGAGAGGCAAATAACCGATCATCCGCAGGCATTTGTTTGTCTTTGCCCGGAAGGGGCCAAGGGCGGTATGCTGAGCAGGCCTTGCCAAGCAAGGCCAAGTTATGCCAATTTTGAGTCTCCAGGGGGTTTGGGAAAATACTCCAAAGGAAGGCCTGGATCGATAATGGGCAAGGTGGTGGGAGTCCGCTTCCAGAGGGGCGGTAAGATATACGATTTTGACGCCGGGCATTTTGTGCTCGCCCTGGGCGACCGGGTGATTGTGGAGACCGAGCACGGCCAGGCCATGGGTGAGGTGGCCCGGGAGCCCCAGGAGATTGAGACGGAGGAGATGGAACCTGCCGGGGAGAACGGGGAATCCGAATCCGAGTCGCCGCCTCCGCTGAAAAAGGTCTACCGCCTGGCCACTGACGCCGACCTGACTCAACTCATGTCCAATGCCGATCTGGAAAAGGAGGCCTTCTCCTATTGCCTGGAGCGGATCACGGCCCGGCAAATGGAGATGAAGCTGGTCAAGGTGGAGAGCATGTTCGACCGCTCCAAGGTCATCTTCTACTTCACCGCCGACGGCCGCTTGGACTTCCGGGAGCTGGTGCGCGATCTGGTCAGCCGTTTCCGCACCCGGATCGAGATGCGCCAGATCGGAGTGCGCCACGAGGCCAAGCTCCTAGGGGGCCTGGGGTCCTGCGGCCGCGAGCTCTGCTGCGCCACCTTTCTGCGGGATTTCGAGCCGGTGAGTGTCAAGATGGCTAAGGAGCAGAACCTTTCCCTGAACCCCACCAAAATCTCCGGGCTCTGCGGGCGGCTGATGTGCTGCCTGACCTATGAGTTTCAGGCCTATCACGACTTGAAAAGGGGCCTGCCCAAGCTGGGCAAGCGCTGCATCCTGGGCGAGGATATGGAAGGCAAGGTGATCCGGCAGAATGTGCTCAAGCGCCAGATTACCCTGCTTATGCCCGACGGCGGGGAGATCACCGGCACCCCGGAGGAGTTGGCCGCCCAGGGGCCCGAAGGCCCGCCCCCGGCCCAGGATCAAGCCGGGCCGCCGCCGCAATCAGACCAGGGCGCCAAGGGCCGCCGGGGAAGGAATTGGGACAAGAAGGGATCTGCTGATTGATGGCCCGCACCTTTTATATCACCACACCCATCTACTATGTGAACGCCGAGCCCCATCTGGGGCATGCCTATTCCACCATTGTATGTGATGTGGCCGCCCGTTTTCACCGCATGCTGGGTTATGAGGTCCGCTTCCAGACCGGCACCGACGAGCACGGAGACAAGATCGCCCAGGCCGCGGCCAAGGAGGGAATCGAGCCCCAGGCCTTTGTGGACCGGATCAGCCGCCACTTCAAAGAGGCCTGGCCCCCTTTGGAGATCGCTCATGACAACTTCATCCGCACCACCGATCCCGGGCACGTCAAGGTGGTACAGGAGATCCTGCAGAAGGTCCATGACCAGGGCGATATATACAAGGCCAAGTACGGCGGCAACTACTGCGTGGGCTGCGAACGCTTTTTGACCGACAAGGAGCTGGTGGAGGGCAAGTGCCCGGATCACGGCACTGAGCCTGTCTATATCGAAGAGGAAAACTACTTCTTCCGCATGGGCAAATACCAGCAGGCCCTTATCGGCCACATCCAGGAAAACCCCGAATTCATCCGGCCGGAGCGCTATAAAAACGAGGTGCTCAGCTTTTTGAAAGAGCCCCTGGAGGATCTTTGCATCAGCCGGCCCAAGAGCCGGCTCACCTGGGGCATCACCCTGCCCTTTGACCCGGACTTTGTCACCTATGTCTGGTTCGACGCCCTCATCAACTACCTCACCGGCCTGGGCTGGCCCGGGGGGGAGATGGTGGACAAGTTCTGGACCGGCGATGGGGCCAGCCCCCAGCACCTCATCGCCAAGGATATCTTAAAGCCCCACGGCATCTACTGGCCCACCATGCTCATGTCCCTGGCCCTGGCCGAGGGGCGCGCTCAGGATTATTACCTCTACCGCCACTTGAACGTGCACGGGTACTGGAACCTAGGCCAGCGCAAGATGAGCAAGTCCACCGGCGATGTGGTGCAGCCCCTGGACCTGGCCCAGATATACGGAGTGGACGCCTTCCGCTACTTTGTCATGCGGGAGATGACCTTTGGCCTGGACGCTGCCTTTTCCGAAGAGCTATTGGTGGAGCGCTACAACGCCGATCTGGCCAACGACCTGGGCAACCTCTTCTCCCGGGTGCTGAATATGCTCCACCGTTACCGGGACGGGGTGGTGCCTAAGCTGCATCAAGAGCAGTTATCCGATCTGGATAAAGATATGCTGGCTGCCTTTGCCGCCCTGGACGGCGATAAGGCTGAGCTGCAGTTTCGCGAGCACATGCACAACTACCGCTTTCATGTGGGGCTGATGGCAGTGTGGGACCCGGTGAGGGCGGCCAACAAATACATCGTATCCACCGAGCCCTGGGAGATGGCCAAAGACCCGCAAAAGGCGGCGGCCCTGGACAATGTGCTCCATATCTTGGTGCAGTTGCTGGCCAGCGTCTCCCACCTGATCTGGCCGGTGATGCCAATCACCGCCGGGAAGATGGCCGCTGTTTTGGGCGCTGAGATCAAGGTTCCGGTTGATTGGCAGGCCCTGTTCCAACTGAAGCTGCTTGGACCCGGCGGCCAGACCCAAAAGCCCCAGGCCCTTTTCCCGCGCATCGACACTGCCAAGGTCAAGGCCAAGGCCAAAAAGGCCGAGGCCAAGGCTGCCCAGGCCCCGCCACCCCGGCCCAAAGCCAAGGAGGAGCCCATGCCCACAGATGAAGGCAAGATCGGCATTGAGGATTTCGCCAAGGTGCAACTGAAGCTGGGCACGGTGATAAGCGCCGAGAACATAGAGGGCGCGGACAAGCTTCTCAAGCTGATGGTGGACCTGGGCGAAGGGTCCCCCCGCCAGATCGTGGCCGGCCTCGCCCAGCACTACCAGCCCGCGGACCTGCCCGGACGCCAG
The DNA here is from genome assembly GCA_050116255.1 of Desulfarculaceae bacterium. Lineage (GTDB taxonomy): Bacteria > Desulfobacterota > Desulfarculia > Desulfarculales > Desulfarculaceae > JASFOZ01. The sequence goes on along the minus strand of JASFOZ010000070.1, from coordinate 7,944 downwards.
GTGGTGGTGGTGGCCAATCTGAAGCCGGCCAAGCTGCGGGGGGTGGAGAGCAACGGCATGCTCCTGGCCGCGGTGGACGGGGATGCGGTGAGGATCCTGGCCCCGGACCAGGAGCTCAAGCCCGGCAGCCAGGTGCGCTGATCACCTATACTTAGGCCTCAAGCTGCGGGGACCATTTTTCTTTGGAAGAACCACACAAATAAAAAAATTTTACACGGAAAAACGAATTCCTTAGCACTCTAAGCCGGTAGCCGCAGGGTAACCAGGGTGGCGCCCCATCCTCCGCCGCCAGGGTCAGCCAGCTCATAGGAAGCCACCTCGGGCATCTTTTCCAAAGTGGCGTGGACCATGCGCCTAAGCACGCCCTTGCCCTTGCCGTGTATGATGCGCAGCTCTAGGATGCCCTTTTCCAGGCAGGCCTCCACATAGTCATGCAAAAGGGGCTTCACCTCCCCAGGCGAGAAGGTGTGCAGATCCAAAACCCCGTCTATGGGTATTTCCACGGGCTGATCAAAGTCCAATCGCCCGGACCCTCCCTGTTCTGATGGGGGATATCCCCCTTTTGATTGATCCGTTCCGGATAGCTAGCTGGTTGATATTAGTGTCCGGCCAGTTTATCTTCCAACGTTCACCTGGTATTGAACCAGGGCGTCATTGCCTCCGGCCCTTTGCACAGTGAGGATGTGGACCGTGCCGTCACTGGCGATCTCCATATCAGCCAGGTTCAGGGACTCCACCTGGTCTATTTGATGCCGCTGCCATTGGCCGTTATCCTGCAACGCCAGCACGAGATCGCCGCTGCCGGCGTCGCGAAAGACCACATGCAGCCGGCCCCAGGAGTCAAAGGCAACCGCCTGCTTGCCGTCCACGTTTTCAGCCAGGGTCTGGTTCTGCCAGGACTCCGAGCCTTGGCGGGTGCCCAAGCCGTACGTGCCCTGGGTGAGGACCATGAGCGTTGCCCCCATCAACACGCAGCAGGCCAAGGCAGGCCCCCAGGAGGCGGAGCTTAAGGCAAAAACTTGGTCCGGGGCGATGCCGCCCAAAACGGTCTGCATGGCCCAGGCCCCGGAGGCCATCATGGTGGCCAGCATCACCCCGCTGCCGCCCACAAAGAAAATGTTGGGGGTTACCCCGTTTGTCAGGCATAGGGATACCAGGGCCGCTGCGGCCACCCCTGCCCACAAGAGGGTCATGGCCCAGGCGCCGCCCCCAAACGCGCCTGTGAACAGGTCGCCGTTGAGCGCCAAGGCCATGTGCTTGACGCCAAAGCACATTAAGACCAAAGCCATGGCGATCCAGGCATCAGGGCCCAAGGCGGCAAAGGCTGCCAAGGAAAAATTAAACGGAGACTGGCCCTGCACTGAGAAGGAGTTGCTCGCGCCAAGGCTGGCGGTGAAGGTGCAGTCAACCGCCTGGCTCTGGTCAGGAGAAACCCCCACAAAGGTGACGCTGGTCTGGCCGTCGTCGCCGGTGTGGCATTTGGCGGTCACCGGCAAGTTTGGGTCCAGGTTACCCTGGAGCTGATTCAGGGCGTGCATGGTCCAGGAGCCGCCGCTTTGCCGGGCGTAATAGCCCAGGCCCGAGGCGGCGGCATAATAGGCGAACTGCTGTTCCCCGCCGGACAGGCTCAAGTCTATGGCCGGGATGCCGATGCCCTGTGCGTTCACAGCCACTGAATCCCATTGCGTCCTGTTCACGCTGAGGGAGGCGGCCCGGGCCTGGGGGATGGTGGTGGCCCACAAAAGGCAGAAAGCAAGCATTCCCAGGCCGGTCAACCAAAGCAGGCGCGAGGCCGGTGATCTCCGGGGCCGGGACAAGGCGGTCAAGCACATGACAAGGCTCCTTATCTATAGATGTTCAAAGCAGGGGCCAGGCAGGCCCTCTTATTAAACAACAATGCCAGGGGCGGAAACAATAGCGGGCACCACGAATGCAGCCAGGTAAGCCCTGTCCAAAACCCGGCTGCATTGGGGTGAGGCGGGGCGGGCTACCTGGAACAAAGGCCTCCATCCGAAACGGCGCAATCCGGGGCCAGCGCCAGTATGGTGCCGTAGTTGTACGCCTGCCTGTCAATCAAGGTGTCCTTGATGCACCTGCTGCACTCTGCCACCAAGGCCTCCCGGTTTTGGCCGGAGACGTCATCATGTTCCTTGTGCAGGTCTTTGTCCTGGGACCCGTAATGCAGAAATTTCTCTATCTCGCCGGCCTGGTTTCTCTGGCAGTGGCTTAGGGTGTATGAATCCTGGATCAGATGCAGCATCATGCCGATGCTGCGCAGCTTTATCTGCCCGGCCTCTTCAGAGTCGAAGATCTGGTCGAACTCAATGCTGTGGCTTTGGAATTGGCCCTGGATGGGGGACGGCAGGTCCCGGATCTCCATGTCAGGGTCAAACCTGATCTGCCCCAGGGCCACCCCGTTTAAAAAATCGAACCAGGCGCTAAGTTCATCTGCCGTCACGGGGGCGGGCTCTCCTTGGGCCTTGGCCATGGCATGCATGGCCGCCAGGTTGCCGTAATGAGACTGCCAGATTGCGATGCTGCCCAGGCATTTCTGCTTTTTTTCGAAGGTGCGGTCGATTTTTTCCTTGGAGGTGATAAAGGGCGAAAGCTCATTGGTGAACTCGCAAAGGTCATTGGCCTTGGCCCCCAGGAGAATCTGTTCACCCATATCTCCGGAAACCTCAGCTTCGGCAAGGGCTTCCTCAGTGTACTCATTGTGCTTGGAAAGGAGCATAACGGCCTCCTTGTTTTCTAATAAATGCTAGTAAGGCTGTTTTGGCCTTCACCCCAAAGAGCCGGGTATCCGGCGGCGGGCGATGCCCGCTCAGGGGTGAATCAGGGCTTTTCAGCATGGATTCGCGGGAAGAGGCCACAGGGAGCGGGCGTCTGCAATGGAGGCTGAAATGGTCAAGAATAACGCACGGTCACATCCAGCGGGCACCCTCCAAAGCTGCTATTATTATAATAGGCCGGAGCAGCGGCGTAGGTCAAACCTCTTGCGCCTTAGAGAACCGGTTTGCAGGCAGGTGTTATCCATGGCGCTGAAAATAGGAAACGGGAAACCCTCTCTCGTTTAAGAAAGAGTTTCCCGCTCTTTTTTAGGAAGACTTATTTTTTCAGGGTGTGCCGGGGCAGCTCATCCATGCGCTCCACAAAGATGAACTTGAGCGCCTTTTTCACATTGTCCGGCACCTCGACCAGGTCGCGCTGATTGCGCTTGGGCAAGACCACGGTCTTGATGCCGGCGCGGTGGGCGGCCAGCACCTTTTCCTTGATGCCCCCCACGGGCAGCACCATGCCGCGCAGGGTGATCTCGCCGGTCATAGCCAGATTGGGCTTAATTGAACGGCGGGTCAAAAGGCTGACCAGGGCGCTGAACATGGTCACGCCGGCGCTGGGACCGTCCTTGGGGATGGCCCCGGCGGGCACGTGGATGTGAAGGTCGTTCTCAGTGAAAAATTCCGGCTTCACTCCCAGCTTATCGGCCTGGGCGCGCACAAAAGAAAGCGCGGCCTGGGCTGATTCCTTCATGACATCGCCCAGCTGGCCGGTGAGGGTCAGCTTGCCCTGGCCGGGCATGGCGCTGGCCTCCACGAACAGGATGTCCCCGCCGGAGGGGGTCCAGGCCAGGCCGGTGGCCACCCCCGGCACCGAGGTGCGCAGGGCGGTGTCTGGAGTGATCTTCTCCGGGCCCAGGATTTCGGGCACATCCTTGGGGCCGATGTTCACGCTCTCGGCCTCGCCCTCGGCGATCTGCCGGGCCACCCAGCGGCACACCGAGCCGATCTCCCGCTCCAGGTTCCTCAGCCCCGCCTCCCGGGTGTAGCTTTCAATCAAGAGCCTTATGGCCGCGTCGCTGATCTTTATCTGCTTGGCCTTGAGGCCGTGCTCCTGGCGCTGGCGGGGAACCAGATAGCGCTTGGCTATCTTGAGCTTGTCCTGGGCGGTGTAGCCGGGGATCTCCAGCACCTCCATACGGTCCCGCAGCGGCGGGGGGATTGTGTCCAATACATTGGCGGTGGTTATGAACATCACCTTGGACAGGTCAAAGGCCAGATCCAGGTAGTGATCGGAAAAGCTGAAGTTCTGCTCCGGGTCCAGGACCTCCAACAGGGCGCTGCTGGGGTCGCCCCGGAAGTCAGCACCGATCTTGTCCACTTCATCGAGCATGAACACCGGGTTTCTGGTCCCGGCCCGGCGCAGGGACTGGATGATGCGGCCGGGCATGGCCCCCACATAGGTGCGGCGGTGGCCCCTGATCTCGGCCTCGTCGCGCACCCCACCCAGGGAGATGCGCACAAACTGGCGGCCCATGGCCCTGGCGATGGAGCGGCCCAAGGAGGTCTTGCCCACCCCGGGCGGGCCCACCAGGCAGAGGATGGGGCCCTTCATCTGGGGGTTGAGCTTGCGTACGGCCAGGTACTCCAATATGCGGCGTTTGACCTTGTCCAGGTCATAGTGATCCGTCTCCAATACCTTGCGGGCGGCACCGATCTCCAACTGGTCTTCGCTGGTTTCCTGCCAGGGCAGGTTGACGATCCAGTCCAGATAGGTGGTGATCACATGGTACTCGCTGGAGGAAGGATGCATGCGCTGCAGACGGCCCAGCTCCCGCTCGGCCTCGGTGCGCACCTGCTCGGGCAGATCCTTCTCGTTCAGCTTGCGCTGGATCTCCAAGGCCTCTGAACTCTCGCCCTCTTCGTCTTCGCCCAGCTCCTTTTGAATGGCCTTTAGCTGCTGGCGCAGATAAAAATCCTTCTGGGACTTGTCCAGGCCTTCCTTGACCTGGCTTTGGATCTTGCTGCCCAGTTCCAGGACCTGGATTTCCCTGGTTATCAGGGCGTTGATCCGGCCCAGGCGCTCCTTGATGTTCAGGGCCTCCACAATGGATTGGCGTTCAGCCGGGCTGAGGTTCAGGGTGCTGGCCACCATGTCGCACAGGGCCCCGGGATCACTCACCCCGGCAGCCAGGGCCTGGAGCTCCTCGGGCAGTTGCGGCGCCATCTCCAACATGCGCATGAAATGGTTGCGCAGGTTGTTGATAAGGGCCCGGGACTCCATGTCGCCGGCAGGGATCTCCACCGCCCGCTCCACCCGCGCCAGCAAGAAGGGTTTGGCCCGCAGCAGCTCCAGGGTCTTGAAGCGGGTCAGGCCCTGGGCCACCAGGCGCACGCCCTCGCCCTCCACCTTGGCCATCTTAAGCACCATGGCCGCCACCCCCACTGCATAAACGTCATCCAGGGTGGTGACCTGCTCTGCGGCCTGGTCTCCCCTGATGGCTATCAGGCCCATTATCTTGTTGCCGCTGACTACATCATCCACCAGCCGGGTGTGGCGCTCGGCATCCACCAGCATGGGAAGAACCATGCGGGGGAACAGGGTCATATCCCTCACCGGCAGCAGGGGTATGGTAGGGGGCAGGCTCAGGCCCCTGCCCAGAGTGTCTTCGGCATCGCTGTCAGGCTTGCCCACACTGACGTCCACGATGCCGTCCGGATGTAATTCCTTATTATCAATGGCCATAATCGGCTCTCTTTGCTTCAGATTTTGGTTACGCGGATCTTGCGCTCCCGGGAGTGCTTTTCCTTGGGCAGGGTTACGAACAAAAGCCCATCCGCAGTGTGGGCCTGCACCTTGTCGCTGTTAAAAGGCACGCCGATGCGGAAGGAACGCACAAAGCCGCCGGATTCGATCTCCAGGCGGTGGAAGCGGGCGCCCCCCTCGCAACAGGTCGGCTCCCGCTGGCCGTAGAGACGCACCAGGTTGCCGTCCACAATCACGCGCAGGTCCTGCTGATTCACCCCGGCCACTTCGGCCACGATCACCACTGCATCGTTGGTCTCAAAGATATCCACGGCGGGGGTCCAGGAGCCCTGGTCGCCGCGGCCCTCTTGAGCCAGTTTTTCCATCATCTCCCTGAGGCGGGCCCGGGCTAAATTCCCTGGGTTGAGGTGGATGGTCCTTACCATGGAATCCTCTCATCTAATCGGATGTTATATGCTCATACCCGGCCAGCGCCCTCTACAGGGGACGGCCGGGGCCTAATTTAGAATATAAACCGCCTCAGCCCGGATGCAAATCACCGGCTAGGGGAGGTGTTTGAGCTAATAAAATAATAATAGCAACTTGACTCTCGGTTTGGCGGTCTTAACTTATGGCCTGTAAGGACCGCCAAGAGTTTTCCAAGGCTGCCTTACCCCAAGACAAAAAAACGGCCCTTCGGGGCAGGTGAAGATAGGAGGAACAAACATCATGGCAACTGATGAAAGAATTATCGGAATCGACCTGGGCACCACCAACTCGGTGGTGGCGGTGATGGAAGGGTCTGAATCCAAGGTAATCACCAATGAGGAGGGCAGCCGCACCACCCCAAGCGTGGTGGCGTTCACTGACAAGGGCGAGCGCCTGGTGGGGGCCAGCGCCAAGCGTCAGGCTGTCACCAACCCCCAGAACACCGTTTACTCCATCAAGCGCTTTATGGGGCGGCGCTACTCCGAGGTCAGCGACGAAATCAAGCAGGTGCCCTACAAGGTGGTGGATACCGGTGCGGACCAGGTCAAGGTAAATGCCCAAAACAAGGACTACTCTCCGCCTGAGATAAGCGCCATGATCCTGGGCAAGCTCAAAAAGGCGGCAGAGGATTACCTGGGCGACAAGATAACCTCCGCGGTTATCACGGTGCCGGCCTATTTCAACGACTCCCAGCGCCAGGCCACCAAGGACGCCGGCAAGATCGCCGGCCTGGATGTCAAGCGCATCATCAACGAGCCCACCGCCGCGGCCCTGGCCTACGGCCTGGACAAAAAGACCAACGAGACCATCGCTGTGTTCGACTTCGGCGGCGGCACCTTTGACATATCGGTTCTGGAAGTGGGCGACGGCGTGGTGGAGGTCAAGGCCACCAACGGCGACACCCACCTGGGCGGCGACAACCTGGACCAGAAGATTATCGACTGGCTGGTGACGGAGTTCAAAAAGGACCAGGGCGTGGACCTGAGCACCGACCCCATGGCCCTGCAGCGGCTCAAGGAGGCTGCGGAGAAGGCCAAGATGGAGCTTTCCTCTTCCCTGGAGACCGACGTCAATCTGCCCTTTATCACCGCGGACCAGTCCGGGCCCAAGCACCTGAACCTCAAGCTGAGCCGGTCCAAGTTCGAGGCCTTGGTGGAATCCGAGCTTAACCGCACCCTGGAACCTTGCCGCCAGGCCCTCAAGGACTCCGGCCTGCAGCCTAACCAGGTTGACGAGGTGGTGCTGGTGGGCGGCTCCACCCGCATTCCCAAGGTCCAGGAAATCGTTAAGGAGTTCTTTGGCAGAGAGCCCCATAAGGGAGTCAACCCGGACGAGGTGGTGGCTGTGGGCGCAGCCATTCAAGGCGGCGTGCTCGGCGGCCAGGTGGATGATGTGCTGCTTCTGGATGTCACCCCCCTGTCCCTGGGCATCGAGACCCTGGGCGGGGTGATGACCAAGCTCATCGAGCGCAACACCACCATCCCCACCAAAAAGAGCGAGATATTCTCCACCGCTGCCGACAACCAGCCCAGCGTGGACATCCATGTGCTCCAGGGCGAGCGCGAGTTCGCCAAGGACAACCGCACCCTGGGCCAGTTCCAGCTAAGCGGCATCCCCCCGGCACCCCGGGGCGTGCCCCAGGTGGAAGTGACCTTTGACATCGACGCCAACGGTATTGTGCATGTGAGCGCCAAGGACATGGCCACTGCCAAGGAGCAGTCCATCGAGATCAAGGCCAGCAGCGGGCTCGATGAAAACGAAGTGGAGCAGATGGTCACTGACGCCAAGCGCTTCCAGGCCGAGGACAGCGAGCGCCGCAAGGCGGTGGAGTCGCGCAACCGCTTGGATTCTTTGATCTACCAGACTGAGAAGCTGGTCAATGAGAACAAGGATAAGCTGGATGCAGGCACCTCGGGCACCATGGAGTCGGCC
>JASFOZ010000069.1:0-12651 GCA_050116255.1 Desulfarculaceae bacterium | reverse complement strand
TGCGGGCCTTGGTGGCCCCACATATCGACCCATCTGCGGGTGCAAGGGTTTACGCAGCCGCCTATGGGGCCCTGAGTCAGACCCGCCCCTCCAAGGTGGTGCTTTTGGGGACTGGTCATAATCTAAGCAGCGGCTTGTTCTGCTTTACCGAGAAGGACTTCCAGACCCCTCTGGGAATAGCGCCCAATGAGGTGGGGATGACCAGGGAGTTGGTCCGGGCCGCCGGCGGCACGGCCGCGGATAATGACTTTGCCCATTGCTTCGAGCATTCCCTGGAGTTTCAAATATTATTTTTGCAGCACCTGTTCGGCAGCGCCTTTACCGTGGTGCCGGTTCTGTGCGGCTCTTTGTTGAGCGGGCTTGATCAATACAGCCGCGAGGCCTTTCTGAACCAGGCCGGCGCATTTTTGGACAAGCTCCGGGAGCTGCTCCAGCAAGACCCCTCAGAGACCTTGCTGGTGGCGGGGGTGGATTTTTCCCACATCGGCCCCAAATTCGGGCACCCGCAGCCGGCCTCACATCTGGAGAGCCAGGCTACTGATCACGATAAGAACCTCATGCAGCACCTGCTGCATCAAGAGGCGGATCTGTTTTGGCGGGAATCCATAGAGACCGAAGATAAGTTTAATGTCTGCGGATTCTCATCCCTGGCCTGCCTTTTGGAGGTGCTGCCTCCTTGCTCGGGCCGGATCCTGGATTACCAAATGCAGCATGAGCAGCCCACCCAATCGGCGGTGAGCTTTGCCGCCATGGCCTTTTTTGCCCAGGATTGAGCCGGCATTCTTTCACAAGGTTTCATATCCGCAAAGAACCGGCTTGGCCTGGCAAGGAGGGTGGTGTTCAGGTCATCCCGCAGAGGTGCTATCCAGTTGGGCATCTTTTTTTTGACGCATGTTTTTGCCATAAGACCAAAAGAGCAGACCCAGGCCCAGGACCAGCCCCACATAGTTCAGGCCAAAGGCGGGAAAGACCAAAAGGATCGCAGCCGCCAGGGCTAGTAACCTCGGCAGCAGGGCAAGCTTGTCCCCCATCTGCCCGATTACGCCCGCAGCCAGGCAGATCACGCCCAGGGCGGTGAGCATAAGCGACAGGAAGATCTCCCAAATAGAGCCGTTTAAGAGCAGGGCCGGCTGATAGATAAAGGCAAAGGGGACCAAAAAACCGGCGATCCCCAGGCGGAAGCCTTCCAAACCAGTGGCCATGGGTTCGGAACCGGCCAGATTGGCGGCAGCAAAGGAGGTGACCGCATCCGGAGGGGTCAGGTCGGCCAGCACCGCATAATAGAACACAAAGAAGTGAGAGGCCAAGAGGGATATCTCATATTCGCCCAGGGCCTGGGCTCCCACCGTGACCCCGATGATGTAGGCCGCGGTGGTGGGGATTCCGGTGCCCAGCACGCTGACAATGGCGAAGATGAGCAGCATGGCCAAAAGCAGGACGCCCTGGCTGGCCGAAACCAGGATACTGCCAAAGGCCAGGGCCACGCCGGTGCGGGTGAGAACGCTGACGATCATTCCCGCCCCGGCCAGCACCGCCGCGATCATGGCGCAGCTTATCATGGAACGGAAAAATATCTCCAACACGCTGTGCCAGGTCAGCCAGGTCCGGCGGTCCAAAAAGCTCAGCCCCAGGGTAATCATGATGGTGAAAAAGGCCGATTTGGAGGGGGAGTATCCCTGGGCCAGCAAAAGCACAATAAAAACGAATGGCCCGATAAAATAGATGTTGCGGAGCAGAGAGCGGCCCGGGGGCCTCTCCTCCTTGGTGAGCGGCCTGATCCGGCGCTGCCGGGCTATGAAGTGCACCATGCAGAAGACGCCCAGGTAATAGAGCAGGGCGGGGATCAGGGCGGTCTTGATGATGGTGAAATAGGGCACTCCCGTGACCTCGGCCATGATGAAGGAGCCTGCGCCCATGATAGGGGGCATGATCTGGCCGCCTACGCCGGAGATCGCCTCCACTGCGGCCGCCTGTTTGGGCGTATACCCGCTTCTTTTCATCATGGGTATGGTGAAGGCGCCGGTGGCATACACATTGGCCACTGTGGAACCGGATACAGTGCCGTACAGGGCGGAGGAAACCACGGATATCTTGGCCGAGCCGCCGCTGGCCCAGCCCGCGGCCCAGGTGGCCAGCCGGATCAGGAAATCTCCGGCGCCGGTGGCCAGGAGAACTCCTGCAAAAAGAATATACACGTATAGAATCTCGGCGGAGATGCCGGTCAGAAAACCGAATATACCGTCGTCATTGGGCAGGTAGAGAATCTCGATGGCCCGGTCAAAGGAGAAGGCCTTGAAATGAAACATACCCGGCCAGAACTGGCAGGTGAATAGATAGGCCAACACTATTCCCACGGTTATGGCGAACCATTTGGACAGGGAGCGCCGGACCGACTCTATCACCGTTGCCACCAGACAGGCGCCCAGGATCACTTCCTCCAGGCGCAGCTCATGATAGCCTACAAAACGCTCGTTCAGGCGGTCGGCATAATAAACCGTGTAAAAGCAGGCTATGGCCGTAATCAAGGCGGACAAAACATCCAGGATGCTGGGGCGGTTTTGGGGCGAACGCTTGCCCGCGGGATAAAGGATGAAGATGGGGGGCAGGAGCATCATCAGGTGAAGGCCCCGGAACACCCTGGGCTCGGGCGAACCGAAACCCGAGGCATGGAAGTGAAAAAGCCCGGCCACAACCGCCAGCACGAAAAGGGGCACCTTCCACCACAGGCTTAGTTCACGCATGCAGGAGAGTCTCCCGGTTCAACATAGATGCTTTGCCCTTCTTAGACGAAGGTCCTGCGCCCGCCGCCCCTGGCCGACGCAGGACCTGTTTTTGAGACCAGGATCAGGGCGCTTATTTGAGGACGCCTTTTTCCTTGTAGTACTTAATGGCGCCCGGATGCAGAGGAAGGCCGCAGCCGGTGACGCCCTTGTCCACAGAGTAGGGCTTAAGGGCGGCGTGCACCTTGCGCACCTTTTCTACGCTTTCGTTAAAGGCCTTGGTCAGCCTGTAGGCCATCTCGTCGGACATGGCGCTGGATACGGTGATCACACTGCCTGCCTTGGCGGTGCGGATGGCCTTGTTGGCGTTGGCCGCCTTGGGGTACGTACCAGGGGGGATTTGCCCCTCCACAATACCGAACTGCTCCAGGAACTTGAGGGCCGTGTCTGAGAATTTGATCAGGCGCATCTTACGGCCCACCGAGGCCTCGATGACCGCAGAGCCGGGCAGGGACAAGAAGGTGAAGACGCCGTCCACGTTTTTGTCCTTGAATTGGTTGGCCTGGAAGGAGTAGTTGCCCCGGGCGAAATGATAGCCTTTTTCCCTGAGGTCCTTAACATTGGTCTTGTAGGATTCCAGAACCCGGTCGAACACCCACACATCAGAGCTGCCCGGCTGGGAAACGGCCATACGGAAGGGGGCCTTGCCGCCGAATGCCTGGTCCATGGTCTTGATGGGGGAGTCATCTCCCACGTAGAAGTGGAAGAAGTTCATGACCATGCCGCCGGCCAGGGCCCGAAGGTTCTTAAGGGGCTTTTTAAAGGGGGGCATACCCTTGTAGGCGGCCGCATTGATAAAGGGCAGGCCGAAGCCCATCTCCACCGAGCCCGCCGAGATCACAGCGGGGTTCTTGACGCCGCCGCCGGGGACCACCTTGATGACGACCCCTTTGTCATAGTCATGGATGATTTTGGCCAGGCCGCCGGCAATGCCGTACCAGCCGCCGCCGGCGCTGCCAGCGGTAAAGGTGAGAGTCTTTGCCGCAGCGAGAACACCGGTGCTAAGACCCAGAACCAGCCCTAACACTGCCAGGGCGATCACCAGCTTGCGAGCCATCATTATTCCTCCTTAAGGTTTGGGATATGCTTCCTGGCCAAAATAAGGATTACCCTTAGATAACCCGGCCCGGGCGGGCTGGCCTTACAGTCGCCTCCGTCCTGCCGCTGGGTATCCTTGATCCTTGGCCCTGTTGTATCAGTGAGTAAAAATCCCTTTACTCAGCCCATGTAGTTTATAGCCTATTGCTTGCAGCCGTTACCAAAAGTGATCCCAATCAGCAATCGAGCCTTGTAGATGCATAATCAAAGATGAATCATTGCTTTTGAGATGGTATCAAAATATGATTTGATTTCCATGCAGGTGTCAAGGTTTTTTCCCAGGCTTTCAAGCCTAATCGCCTGTGCTGTTTAGGTTGATACCGGGCCGCAGGCAGGCCGGGGTGCGGGTTTTAATGGCCTGCTGAAAAGAAAGCGGATTTGAAATGAGCCCTGAACATAGAGATATAAAAAAGCCCCCCTTGGGGATAATCATGTTAGACCACGAGCTTACGCGGCCGCCGGGGGACCCCGGCAACCCCGGCACCTTTGCCTTTCTCACCCTGAGGAAGGTGCTTCCCGGCGTGTCCCTGGAGAGGATTCTGCAAGGGGACCCCGCCATTGTGGACCCCTTGATCGCGGCGGGCCGGGAGCTAATGGACCAGGGCGCCTGGGCCATTACCACTGGCTGCGGTTTTTTTGTGCTTTTCCAGGCTGAGGTCGCCCAGGCCTTAACAATACCGGTTCTGCTTTCCAGCCTTCTCCAGATACCCTTGGTTCAGGCCGGCCTGGGACAATCCGGCCGGGTAGGGGTTCTCACCGCCCATTCCGGCAGGCTCACCCCTGCCCACCTGAAGGCCGCCGGAGTGAAAGAACCCGAGTCCGTGACGATCGCGGGCCTGGAGGACCAGCCCCATTTTAGGGAAGGGGTGCTTACAAAAAGAGGCCGCTATGACGCCGGGGCCATGGAAAAGGAGATCAAGGCCACAGCCCAGGCCTTGATCCTAAAAGACCCTAAGGTGCAGGCCTTGGTTTTGGAGTGCACCAATCTGCCCCCCTTTGCCCGGGCCATACAGGCAGAGGTGGGGCTGCCGGTATTCGACGTCACCACCCTGATCAACTATGCTTATCAGGCCCGGTTCCGCTCTGACTTTGAAAGGAAGGGCGTTTGAAAAGGACGGACCCGGCCCAAAGGTGTCCCCGTCTAAACTTAAGGATTATTTTGTCTGCCCGGCCTGAGCTTCATTCTGAGATGGGACCGAGTCGCTGAGGTCGCCCAGCAGCACCGGCTTTATGGGAGGGCGCACCCTCAAGGGAGGCGGGCTCTGGGTCTGTCCGTCCAGTATTTGCCTGTCTAGAATCTGTAATAGATCCGTGAGCAGGGGGCCGCAGGTGCGTCCCTGACACCTGCCCATGCCCATGCGCAGTGCGTTTTTTATGGCCTTGGGGGCATTGATGCCCTGGCTGAGCAGGTCCTTTAACTGGCCGAAATCAGCCTCTTCGCAGCGGCAGATGATGGTGTCAGGGGATATGGTCTGCACCAGACCCGGCTTCAGGGCGCACTGCCGGTTGAAGTAGCGGCTGAACCGCAGGTGGTGCCAGCGCTGTATGGATAAGCGGCCCAGGCGGCCTTTGTTTACCGGCCCTTTGCCCAATGCCGCCAGCAGGGAATGGCCGGCGATCTCGCCCTCGCAGAGGGATTTCAGGGCCCCGCCGATGCCGGTCAACTCGCCAGCGGCAAAAACGCCCGGTATGGTGGTCTCCAGGCGCTCATCCGTGTCCACCACCCAGCCGCCCTTGTTGGAGTCAAGGATCAACTCACAGCCTGCCAGCTGGGCCAGCTCGATGTTAGGGGCAAAGCCGTCGCCAATGGCCAGGCAGGATGTGTCCAGGGTGTATCCGGTTCCCTCTAAGGGTTGGCCCTGGGAGTCCACCTTGATTACTCGCACCTGCTCCACAGCTTGATTGCCCACGGCCTCGACCACCCTGTTGCCAAAGCGGATGGGCACCCTTGCCCTTAGGATTCGGGCCAATGCGGAAAGGGCCTCGCCGAGCTTGGAGGCCTGGCCCCTAAGCTGGGCCGGGCGGGGCATCTTTTGCCAGGGGGTGCCGGTATCCAAGATGGCCTTTATCCTGCCTCCGCGCTTGAGCAGGTCATCAGCAACGGTCAGCAAAAAGGGACCAGTGCCTGCAATCACCACCTCCCCGGATGGGACGGTCTCAGACTCCTTGATTAAGACCTGCATGCCGCCGGTGGAGATCACCCCGGGCAGGGTCCAGCCCTTAAAGGGCAAAAACCTCTCCCGAGCGCCGGCAGCCAGGAGTATGGCATCGCCCTGCACCGGATAGACCCGGCCCTTTTGCGCAACCAGCAGCTCCTGGGGCGGGAAGAAACCCACCACCTGCAACTGCCCCCGCATATCAATGTACTCCGGGTCCAGGCCCTGCAATTGGGCCCCGGCCAGGCGCTTGGCCTTGTTAGCGGAGGTCTCCAAGGCCAGGGAAGGCCGCCTTAGATACTGCCCGCCGGGACGGAGGTTTTCATCCAAGAGCAGGCTTTTCACCCGGTGCCGGGCCAACAGGTTGGCGGCGGTCAGGCCGGCCAGCCCGGCCCCCACTATGACCACGGGAAAGCGCTCAGCCTTCATCCAGCTCAATCTCCATGCCTGGCTGCACTGTCTGCATGCAGGCCCTCCGGTTGGGGGTGCCGTCGATCTGCACTAGGCAGCTGTGGCACACGCCCATGCCGCAGAACACCCCCCGGGGATGCCCACCCTTTAGGGTGTGCCCCAAGACCAGGTGGCCGCTGGTGCACAGGGCGGCGGCAACGGTCTGACCCTCACAGGCCTGATGGGGCTGGCCGTTTATTTTTAACTCAACCGGCGCCTTTTTCTCTTGGTTCAGTACCTTCCAGGGCATAGCTTGGTCTGCTCTCTGCGGGCGGCTTTTTAAATCCAGGGCCCGGCATGTTATGGGTTTTCTGATTGCCCCTTGAATCTCTCCAGCCGGAAATCATGCAGCGACTCGGCCGCTATATTTCCAGCCACATAATCCGCCACCAGCCTGCCGGTCACCGCGGACAGGGTGATGCCGTCGCCTTCGTGGCCGGCCGCCATCACCAGGCCCTCAACTCCCGGCACCTGGCCCAAAATAGGCAGCCCATCCGGGGTGTAGGGGCGCAGCCCGGCAAAGGACCTGATGATATGGAGCTTCTTAAGCGCCGGAATAAGGCGGGCGGCGTTGGCGGCTATCTGCAGCAGGCCCGCCCTGGTGACCGATCTGTCAAACCCGGCAAACTCCCGGGTGGAGCCGACGAGCATGCTCCCGGCCTCGGTCTGCTCCAGGGCCACCCCCTGGCCGGCGCTGTCGGCCAGCTCGGGATTGAACTTGGCGGCAATGTACTTGGCTGAGAGCATAACGCTGTTTACAAAAGGCGGCATGGGCTCGGTCACCAAAAGCTGCCCCCGCCGGGGGGTGATGGGAATCTCCACGCCGGCCACAGGCCCCAAAAGGCCTGCCCAGGAGCCGGCGGCATTGATCACCAGATCAGCGGCAAAGCGTCCCTGGCTGGTCTGCACGCCCTCAACTCCAGAGTGGCTGATGATTATCTTATCAACGTTTACGCCCTCTATTATCTTGACACCAAGGCCTTGGGCCCCCTGGGCATAGGCCCGGGTCAGGCGCATGGGGTTGATATGCCCTTCATGGGGGCAGTAACTGGCGCCGCACACAGCCTGGGACAGCTTGGGTTCTATCTCCCGGGCCTGTCCGCCGTCCAAGAGCGAGATCTCCACGCCATGGCTCTTTTGTTTGGCGGCCAGGTCCTCCAGCACCTCCACCTCGGCCGGGGTTTCAGCCATAATAAGGCCCCCCTTTTGCCGGAACTCGAAGTCATACTCCAGCTCAGAGGTCAGGTCTTTAAGCGCCTTGATGCTTTGAATGGCCAGGTCCAGGTGGAACCCTGGTTTCTTGGATTGAAAAAAGATAAGCCCGTCACAGGCACCGGAGCTGCCGGCGGCGATGATTTCCCGCTCCAGGATCAAGGGCTTGATCCCCTGTTTGGCCAGATGATATGCGACTGAGCAACCGATCACACCGCCGCCTATGATGATGGTTTCAGCGAAGGCGGGCGTTATCTTGGCCATGGTGTTGTCCTGGAACTTTCCTTAGTGTGGCTTAGAAAAATAGTCTCCATCAGACCAGGGGGTTTGGCAACCCCTTAGGCTCACAGGGCAGGGATCAGGTTTTTTTCAGCATGCTCAGGGTGGTCTCCAGGCGGTTGACCACCTCCTGGATATCCTCTGTGGTGGTGGGCCGGCCCCAGGAGAAACGGATGGCCCCTTGGGCGTACTCCATGGGCGCCTGCATGGCCTCCAGCACATGGGAGATGGTGGTCTGGTCCCCATGGCAGGCCGCCCCTGCGCTGGCCCCCACGTCCATGCCCGCCAGGCCGGAGATGATATCCGCCGCCTTTAGTCCGGCAAAGCCTATGAACATGGTGTTGGGCAGGCGGCTGACCTCTGCCGAAAACAGCTCGAACTCGGTGTTAAGGCCGGAGAGGCCCTGCCAAAAGAGCCGCCCCAGCTCCTGCTGCCGCTCCCCTTCAGCCGATAGGCTCTCGCCGGCCAGGGCGCTGGCCTCTCCCAGGCCTATGATATAGGGCACGTTCTCAGTGCCGGAGCGCAGGCCGCCTTCCTGGCCGCCTCCGAATAAAAGGGGTGTGATATGCTCCCTGGCCTGCTCCCTGACAAAGAGGGCGCCGATGCCCTTGGGCGCGAACATCTTTTGTCCGGCAATGGTCAAAAAATCCACCCCCAGGTCCTGTACGTTCACCGGGATCTTGCCCGTCGCCTGGGCGGCGTCAGTGTGCACCAGGATGCCCCGCTCTCTGGCCTGGGCGCTTATTTCGGCCAGGGGCTGCAAGGCCCCGGTCTCATTATTGGCAAGCATGACCGAGATCAGGCGGGTGTGCTCCCCACAGGCGGCCAGCACAGCGTCCACTTCTACCACCCCCAGGCTGTTCACGGGCACCCAGGTAATCTCCACCCCCCGGGACTCCAAGAAGCGGCTGCACTCCATGGTGGCCGGGTGCTCAATGGCAGTGGTGACCAGATGGGCAGGGCCCTTATTTTTCAGCACACCCCTTAACACGGTGTTGATGCTCTCCGTGGCGCAGGAGGTGTAGACGATTTCCTGGGGATGGCAGGCGATCAAAGAGGCCAGTTGCTGCCTGGCATTATCCAGGGCCCGCTTGGCCTTGAGGCCCCAGAGGTGCCCTGAGGCGGGGTTGCCGAACTCGGCGGTGAAAAACGGCTGCATGGCCTCAAAGACCCGGGGCAGGACCGGGGTGGTGGCGTTGTAATCCAGGTATATGGGTTTCATCTTGGGCTCCCATTCAGGCGTTGGCCATGTTTATAGAACAAAAGCCGGTGAGGGGCAAGTCAGGGCAGGTCGATTCAGCCGGGAGAATGACACCCTCGGACAACATTTTCTTTGTAAGAACCGCTTGAACCCAAAAGCATTACTCAGACCCGGGGCCAAAGACCCCTCTGGCGGTCTCCATGAACAGGCGCAGGCTGGGGGAGAGCCATTTATCCCGGTGCCAGACCATCAAAGAGGCGACCTCCAAGGGCGACTCGGTCCAAGCCAGGACCTTTAGGGTGTTCTGGGCCAGCTCTTTTTTAATGGCGCTGAGGGGAATGGCAGTGATTCCCAGGCCTTGGGAGACAGACTCCTTGATGGCGGCGACGCTGTGGAACTCCAAGACCATGGCGGGCTCGGTTTCTTCCTCAGCCAGAATCCGCTCCAGGCTGCGCCGGTAGCTGCAATCAACCCGGGAGAGGAGAAGGGTCTCTCCAGCCAGGTCCTGGGTCTGTACCCTGTCTAGGCCTGCCAGCCTATGAGAAGGTGCGGCAACTAAAACCACCTGCTCTGTGCCCAGGACCTCGGCCTCCAGGTCAGCGGCCTGGATGGATTCGGTCAGCAAAAAGGCCAGGTCAGTGATTCCCTTGCGCAGGTCTTCCTTGAGGCCTTCATGGGAGCAGGTGATGAACCTGAGGCGCACCTGGGGAAGCAGGTCCCGGAAACGGGCGATGACCCTGGGCATGTGGGTGATGCAAAAGCTCTCCGGCACCCGGATGCGCAAAGAGCCCTGGGTCTGATTTTGGGGCCGCAGCTCCGCCTGGGCCTCTTCCTCAAGGTCCAGTATCTTGTGGGCGTAATTCAATAGGCCCTCTCCAGCCTCGGTCAGCAGGATGCGCCTGCCCAGGCGTTCAAACAGGCGCAGGCCCAGCTCTTCCTCCAGGCCCTGGATGTGGGCGGACACCGTGGACTGGGCATAATGCAGGCTCTCAGCCGCCCGGTGGAAGCTGAGATGATCTGCCACGGCCTGAAAGGTCCTTAAATTACGAATCTCCATAAAGCCCTTCCATGAAGCCCTTTCTTTATCGGATGCTGCGATCAGTTTAATCGAAACTAATCGTTAGACACGATAGTTAACCATATGTATTCTATTATTATGATTGATAACATAATTTCAACCATATATTTAATAAATCAAGTAAGACTAAATAATTACTTATCTATTTTTGCATAAATATACCAATTGAGCGGAGTAATTTTTGAACAGGAGGAAAGAGCATGTCAAAGCAGCAGGACGCAGAGGAACGGGCCTTTGGATATCATGACAACGGTTATCACTGTGCTGAGGCGGTTTCCAAGGCTATAATGGAATTCTATTGTCAGCGGCAGACTCCGGAGATTCCCCAGGCTGCCACTGCCTTTGGCGGCGGCGTGGGCAGGACCCATGAGGAGATGTGCGGCGCCTTGAGCGGGGCCCTGTTGGCCTTGGGGCTGGTGTTGGGCCGGTCGCAGCCGGGCGCCAATTGGGATGAGATAGCCGGCCTGGCCGCAAAGTTGAGGGAGCGGTTCATAGCTGAGTTCGGTTCCTCCACCTGCGCTGTTATATTAGAGGCATTCGGAGAGCAGACCAACATGATGAAATGCAAGAAGCTGAGTGGAAAAACCGCTGCCATGACTGCGGAGATTCTGGAAAGCCGTTCCCAAGTTTAGCATGGACGGATGGGCTCTTAATCAACAGGTGCACCGGCGCACCGGCTTGTTCACCGCCGTGTCCGCCGGCCTGGGCTTTATCACCGGGCAACTGGTTGAGGTGGGGGCTTTGGACTCCCTGATTCCGGTTTCCATTATATTTATGCTCTTCCCGGTGATGCTGGAGATCGATTACCAACGTCTCCAGCAGGTGTTTGCCCAGTCTAAGGTTATTTTTCTAAGTATATTCACCAACTTTCTTTTTTGCCCCTTGCTGCTGTGGGGAATCATCTCCATGGTCGCCCCTTATCAGCCTCATTACGTGTTGGTGGGCCTGGTCCTATATGGTTTGATGCCCTGCGGGGGCATGGTGCCGACGTTCACATCCATGATGAACGGAAACGCCTCCATGGCCCTCAGCATTGTGGCAGCCAGTTTCGTCCTGAGCCTGGTGGGGGTGCCCCTTTGGACCTGGGTGCTTATTGGTGAGATGATTCCAGTGCCCTTTAAGATGATGAGCACCTACTTATTGATGGTCATAATCATGCCCCTGGCCGCAGCAATGGTGACGCGCAGAGTTTTTCTCAAGTATAGAGAATCGGCCCGTTTTGAGGCCTTTAAAGAAAGTCTGAAAGAAAAGGTGACTTACGGCCTGTTTTTTCTGTTCTTCATCATCTTCGCCAAAAACGCCCGCACCCTGGCCGGCAATCCCGGCCTGATTCTGGAGGTGATTCCCCTGGCAGCCCTGTATTTGTTGACCAATCTGACCGTTACCAGCTTTTTGTCCATAAGGGCCGCGGGCAGGACCGGAAATGCCGTGGCCTTGGTGTTCGGCGGCAGCGTAAAGAACTCCGCCCTGGCCATGGCCCTGGCGGTGTCGGTCTTTGGCAGCAAAGAGGCCCTGGTGGTGGCCATTGCCGGGCCTTTGGCGCAACTGCCCTTGATGCTGACCTATGTGAGGGTGGGCCGGCTCTGGTTTCCCTTGGATAAAGGCGAGGGCATGGGGGACAGCTAAGACCGGAGGGCAGGTAAAAATAGGGGCTAATCAGGCCGTGGAGCTTTAGCCAGTTCCAGAATCCGCCTCAGCCCCTGCATGAACTGCTCCCGGGCCGCCATCCATTGCCGCGCCTCGGCCTCTATCATTTCAAAGCGGTCCAAATCCTTAGAACGCTGGGGCGATACCTGCAGGGCAAAAGAGTTCGCCTGGCCCTGGGCATTCCAAAACCAGTCCGGGCTGCCGAACTGCATGAAACCGGGGTTAGTGCCGGCCAGGGAGGCCAGGGCCCTAAGCAGGCCTTGGCCAGGGGGATTGTTGCGTATTACCAGGGCCAGATAAGCAAGTTGATAAAGGGCCTTTAGGGGCGGGTCCTCCACAGGCAGGCGCTGCCAGTCCGAGTAAGGACCCTTATCAGGAATCACTATGTGGCCGTGGCAGCATTGCAGGGTGTAGCAATAGGGCAGCTTGTTATAACCAGCCACCAAGTCCCTCATGGGCGGATCCAGAATCTGCGGGTCCAGGCCGGCCAGGGTCTTGTTTTTCTTCTTTTCAAAGTCCGGGTCAGGCACCATCTGCCGGGCCGGGCCGTAGGTTTCCATGTGTTTTCCGCTCCTGGCAAATATCCCTATGCAGCCATAAGGGCTTGGGTTTCACAGAGTCACTTAGTCAGAACGACCTGCCCAGCTCATAGGCGCGGTCCAGGTTGGCCTGGCGATAGGTCGGATCATTGGGCATCATTCCCCCCAATATCTCCAGGCTGGCTGAGGCCACTCCCACCCCCAGCAGGCG
>JASFOZ010000068.1:0-12691 GCA_050116255.1 Desulfarculaceae bacterium | reverse complement strand
TGGCGAGACCTTTGTGGTGCCCGAGGCTTGGATAGACGAAGACACCGCCACCGTGCCGGGCATCGACGGCCAGAAGATGTCCAAAAGCTACGGCAACACCCTGGACATCTTTGGCGACGAAAAAGAAATCAAAAAGATGGTCATGCGCATTGTCACGGATTCCACGCCCTTGGAGGAACCCAAAGACCCTGAGAAGTGCAATGTCTTTGCACTGATCAGCCTTTTTCTTTCCCCAGAGGAAAAGAAGGAGCTTGCCGACCGCTACCGGGCCGGTGGGCTGGGCTATGGAGAGGTTAAAAAGCAGCTTTTCGCCCGCATGTGGGAGTATTTCGCCCCTTACCGCAAGCGCCGGGAGGAGCTGGCCGCAGACCCGGGCTATGTGCGGGAGACCATGAAAAAGGGCGCTGACAAGGCCCGGGCCATTGCCACGGAAACCTTGCACCTGGTCCGGGAACGCACAGGACTCATTTATTAGGCATATCCTTTTCGACCCCGGTTTGTTCCCTCTTCAGGAAACGGGGCTATTGCCAAACCCGGATGTTTAGCGCAGACGGCCCAAACCCAACGCCCCTACCCTGCCCCAAGCCGCGGACCCGGTGAGCATCAGTATACCGACAACCGGGAATCCAAGAGCAGTATGGTAAGCCACCCCCGCCTAGGCGGCATCCTGAAAAAAGCCGGCCAGGGCCCGGCCCAAACAAGAAGAGAACCCCAAGCTGAGGATGCCTGGGATTCTCTGGGTAAAGGGAGAAAGGGGCTTGCCTTATGATTGAGCAAGGGCAATGCCAACTGATGACAAAACCGGGCTTCTAGCTTTTATGACAATTATTTCAATCTGTTAAATCTCGTCTAAAATGCTAATCTCTCGGCCTGGACCGGCCTGGATGAACAAATATTTGAACCCCGGCACACTATGGCATAAGATTGGCAAGCTAAGGCATCGTGATTATGTAATAATTCTTGGTAAAAAAATTTGTACCCCTGATATTCATTATGGTACCCAACCAGGGGTGTGAGATTAAATCATGGCGAGCCTGAACCCTCATCAAAGATGGGTATCAAAGGTTTCAGACAGAGTCTGCAAGCACACAAGACCAGGCCTGATTCCAAAAGATGGGTGAGTATGCCGACACAATCGAAGCCGTACGGCGAAGACAGCAAAAAGCTAAAACTTTTTGAGACCATAGACCATTTCATGACCTTGGACCTGACCGGCCTGGGACTGGTCGTACCCCTGTTTCAGGCCCTCAGCGAAGTGCAGCCCGGGAACATGTGTCAAGGCGCCTCGGAGATGATAATAGAGGCCCTGCCCCAGCCGGGCGGCCTGGCCCTGATCGCCACCGGCTTTCCCATGGGGGCGGGACTCCCGGAGACCGACGGGCCGGTGGGCGCAGCCCTGCTGGCCCGGGCCTTACTCAAGTCCCAGGGAGCCCTTTCCATACTCATTACCGATGCGGGCTGGGAGCATAGCCTCAAGGCGGCCTGCGTGGGCGCCGGGCTGACCCCCCTGGAGGCGCCGTCAGCAAGGCCGGAAAAGGTTCGCTACCTCAATGAGGTCTATATAAAGACCGTGCCCAAAGAGGCCGAGCCCTGCCACGCTGTCTGTGACCAACTCCTGGATATCATGCGCCCCGGCCTCTTGGTGGCGGTGGAAAGGCCGGGCCAGAATCTTAAGGGAGTCTGTCACGGACTCAACGGCCGCAGCTTGGAGGGGATGGCGGCTGACTTGGACTATCTTTTCAGCCAGGGCCAAAAGGCGGGCGTCCCCAGCCTGGCGGTGGCGGACGGGGGCAATGAAATCGGTATGGGTCTTATCAAGCAGGCCCTGCCCGGCATCCTCCCCCAGAGTGTGGACTGCGGCTGCCCCTGCGGCGGGGGCATAACCGCCCAAACCGCTTGCGACCATCTGGTGGTGGCCAGCGTATCAAATTGGGGGGTGAGCGGCGTCATCGCGGCCCTGGCCCTCAGCCACGGCGATCTAGGCCTGTTGCACAGCCCCGGCCGTGAGGTCCGGACCATAGAGCTATGCGCCAACGCCGGGGCCGTGGATGGCGGCAGCCTCTCTCCAGACCCGGCGGTGGACGGCGTACCCGCCCGGGAATGGGAAGGCCTTTTGCGCAGCCTGAAGGGGGCATTGTATCGCGGCTTGGGCCTGGATGGAGATTGGCGGCGGGCCAGTCAATAACCCATGCCCCGGCGGCTGAGGCTGCCTGCCCCGGAGTGGCGACCTCTTCACAGGAGGTAACCGGAGCATGGCAGATAGAAACTACCCAGACCAAAACCCCCAGCCCAACGAGACCAACAAAACGCCCTTGACCTGAATCGGGAGTCAAAACCGCGCTCAGGCCAGGCCTAATATGCCCTGAATCCGGTCAGGCGTTGTGTTGGTTTGCCGCAGAGCCTTTTGCCGGTAAACTAGTCCTATGAAGTGTTCGTGGCTGGGCGCCGCGCCCCTCAAGGTAGGCGGGCAAAGCGCCAGGCCCAGCTGACTGCATCTTTCAGCAAATAAAATCCCATTGCAACCAAAGAATAAGGAGGCCCCGAATGCCTGATTTCATGAATCCCTTCAGCGGAATGGCTCCAGAGCGCAAGATGAGCGACCGGGAGTTGGCCCGGGCTCTAAGGCTATCTTTGGCCGCAGAGCAGGAGGCCATCCACCTATATGAGGCCATGGCCGACGCCACTGACCACAAACTGGCCAAGGAGGTGCTGCAGGACATCGCCAACGAGGAGCGAGAACACGCCGGCGAGTTTCAGCGCCTTTTGAATATCCTGCTGCCTGACGAGGTGGAGCTTATGGGCCATGGCGCCGAAGAAGTCGACGAGATGGCGGAAAAGCTGAAATAGCCGTTCTTGATTATGAAAATAAACGGGGCCGGTGAAGGCCCCGTTTTTTATTACCCCTGATTTTGGCCCTGCATTCTGGGCCGGATTTTTCCGGTTACTTGAACTTGACCTTGGGAGCTGTGGCTGCCTCTGGCGCTGCCTTGAAATAATCCCTTGGCGAAAATCCGAACATGCCGGCCAGCAGCGTTGTGGGAAAGCTCTTCACTTTGGTGTTGTACTCCTGCACCGCCTTGTTATAGCGGGTGCGTGCCACGTTGATCCGGTTTTCAGTGCCAGCCAATTCATCCTGGAGCTGGCGGAAATTGGCCGAAGCCTTGAGGTCAGGATAGCGTTCCACCACCAAAAGCAGACGGCCCAGGGCGCTGGAGAGCATCTGATTGGCGGCTATTTTTTCGTTTATGCTGGCCGCTCCGGTAGCCTTGGACCGGGCCTGAATCACGGCCTGGAGGGTCTCCTTTTCATGGGCAGCATAACCCTTGACCGTTTCCACCAGATTGGGGATCAGGTCCAACCGCCGTTGCAAGACCGTGTCTATGTTGGACCAGGCGGTATTTACGCCTTGATCCATGCTCACCAGGGAGTTATAGGTGCCCTTTACATAGCTGTAAATCCCCAATAAGGATAAGAAGATGACCGCCAGCACCACTCCGATGCCTATGATGATCTTCACCCCTCGGCTCATAAGACCAACTCCTTGACTTTTTCAGTAAAAGCCCAGCCCTGTAACTGGAATATGCCCAGCCCGCAGGATTGTATGGTGTTCCGCCTAACTCTTTTGTTCATATGGTTCTTCCAAAGAAATGTTTCCAAAGGGCCATTTCCCGTATATCAGCCCTTCATCATTTGATTTTAGGAGCTACGGAAAACCTTTCTTTGGAAGAACCACAAATTTTGAGTATCGGCTGCTTTTCACCCTTGTCAAGGCTGAAACCCAAGGGGCGCTTACGCGGCCTTGACAAGGGCGAAAAGCAGCCATATCCGTAAAAAATACGACACACCCTAGTCCGCTTGCCAGGAATCTATAGTATGGCAGATCGCCTCCAACTCGGAAACCGCCTGCTCCACCAATGTCACCAGCTCTCCCGGCTTCAGTTTCAAGACCTCCCCGCGTACTGATTCCATGCGCGCCAGAGCCTCCACCTCAAAACCTTGCTCCTTTATCAACTCATAGACCTGGGTGGGGTCAGAGGGCAACTTGCCGGTGGTTAGTTTGAGCATGGCCCTGAAAAGGGCGGTGAAGGCCGACGCCGCCTCGCGCGCCAGTTCCTTTAACTCCGGCGACCTGCCTCCGCTGGCCAGCAAGCGGGTCTTGAGCGCCATCAGCTTACCCTTGAACTCCCTCTCCAATTGCAGGCGCAAATGATCTGGGGCAATATCAATCCCGGACAAGGGATCCTGGCCGTGTATGCACACATGCTCCGCGGACATGATCAGGAACTCCACCGGATACACATCCAGGCTGTTTTGGATATAGTCCGGGGTCATCACCAAGGGGGGCGCCACCCTGGCCTTGGCCCATTTGCGGGCAAAACCCACCAGCCGGCGCAGGGCATTTTGGGCGCCGTCCTTTACCAATATCAGCAGGTTCAGATCACTGGTGCCCTTGTGGTATCGCCCTGCCGCCGCTGAACCATAGAGGCAAACACCCAGCAGGTCGTCACCCAGCGCCTGCTCCAGGTCCCGGGTCAATTCCGGGTATATGTCCTCTGGTCTGTTCGGAGGTTTGGGATTCATTGACTCATCTCCCTAAAAGCCGCCCGAGGCGCCGCCCCCGCCGCTCATGCCGCCGCCGAAGCCGCCGAAACCGCCGCCAAAGCCGGAAAACCCGCCAGAGCCGTAATGGCGGCCGCCACTCATCATGGAGCCCAGGAACAGGCCGGTAAGGAGTGCACCCCCTCCCCGGCCCCGGCTGCGGCTGCGCAATACGCGGCTAAAGACAAATAAGGCCACCAGCAAAGCCAACAAGCCGCCGAAACCGAATCTGCGGCTGCTCCTTTTGACCTTAACCTGGGGAACGCCGGTCAAAGCCACGCCCTTGTCAGCGGCGATGATCTGGGCCAGGGCCGCCGCGCCGGCATACAAACCGAGGCCGTATTGATTCTTCTTCAGGTAAGGGACGATCGCCTGATCGCGGACGCGGCCGGCCATGCCGTCGGTGATCAGCCCTTCCAGGCCATACCCCACCTCGATGCGCAGACGCCTTTCCTTCACCGCCACCAGGATCAAGACCCCCTCATCCACGCCTTTCTGGCCGATGCCCCAGGTCTCGAAAATCTTGACCGCCACCTCTTCCACGGTGTTGTCGCCCAGGGTGGGTAAGGTGGCCACCACCAGGGCAGCCCCGGTCTTCTGCTGCAACTCCCTGGCTGCCTGGTCGATTTTGTCCTTATAGGCCTGGGGGATGACCTTGGCGTAATCAGCCACCGGCCCCTGAGGCCGGGGCGGCACATCCTGGCCCCAGGCCGGCCAGCTCAGGATCAACAGGGCCAGGGTGGCCAAACAAAAGGCCTGCAAATATCTAGAGGCTAATCTGAGCATGAAACAAACTTGTATCCCTGTAAAGATGTCAGGTGCAGTGTAGGTGAGCAAAAGGCAGCCCGCAACCCTCAATGTGGTTACACCCGTAAAATTCCGGGAACCGAAATCAGCTCAAACCTCAATCTGAAGCCTGCTTAAGGCGCTGGAAGCCGGCCTCAAGATCCGCCTGCAAATCTTCTACATCCTCCAGGCCGGCGTGAATCCGCAACAGGGGGCCGGGCCCGGACCAGGCGGTGGCGCTGCGGACTTCAGCAGGATCCATGGCCAGGATCAGGCTTTCAAAGCCACCCCAGGAGAAACCCATCTTGAAAAGCTCCATGTTGTCCAGCATGGCAGCCACGGCCTGGGGTGAATAGGGCTTTAGAACCACGGCGAACAGGCCCGAGGCCCCGGAGAAGTCCCGCTGCCAAAACTCATGGCCCGGGCAGGAGGGCCAGGCCGGATGCAACACCCTGTCCACCTCGGGCCGCCCTTCCAGCCAGCGGGCCAGGGCCAGGCCGGACTCCTGGTGCCGGGACAGGCGCACCGACATGGTGCGCATCCCCCTGAGGGCCAGGTAGCAATCATCCGGGGCCGCGTTTTGGCCGAACTCGCGGGCGGTCTGTTTCAGGGCCGGCCAGGCCGCCTCGGTGGTGGTCACCGTCCCCATCATCACGTCTGAGTGACCGGATATGTATTTGGTGCCCGCATTGATGGAAACGTCCACGCCCCGGGTCAGGGGTTTGAAATAAAGGGGCGTGGCCCAGGTGTTGTCCATCAAGGTGACTGCCCCCTTTTCCTTGGCAACCTTGGCGATTGCAGGCACATCCTGGATCTCAAAGGTCAGGGAGCCGGGCGACTCCACGAACACGGCCCGGGTGTTCTCTTGAAAAAGCTCTGCCACACCTTCGCCCATCATGGGGTCGTAGTAGGTGGTGCTGATGCCGAAGCGGCTCAGCCAATTTTCGCAGAAGCGCCGGGTGGGGCCATACACTGAATCCACCATCAAGAGGTGGTCTCCGGTCTTCAGATAGGCCAACAGGGCGATGCAGATGGCCGCCAGGCCGGAGGGAAACAGGGCGGTGTCAAAGCCCTCTTCCAGTCCGGTGACAGCCTCTTCCAGGGCAAAGGTGGTGGGCGTGCCATAAAGGCCGTAGCTCATTTTCTTACCCTGGCCTTGGTTTCGCTTTTCAACCGCCTCAACGCTGGGGAAAAGTATGGTGGAGGCATGATATACCGGCGGGCTGATCACACCGTGCTGTTTTTCTGGGTCTCTTCCTGAGTGAACAATGCGCGTGTCTGTCTTCATCTTGAACCCCTCCCTGGAGTTGGCTTTCTACCATATACATTCTGGGCCCGGAATCAAGAGCAAAGCCTGCCAAAAAACATATGCCTGTCTGTGGTCCCTCCCTGAAAAACAAGTCATACTTATTTACTAGCACTATATTCAGCTTCCTTTTTTTCTTAACCAAAGACAGGAGGAGCCATGAAGAGATTAGCCCCGGTAGTGGCTTTAGGTTTGGCATTAGCCCTGACCGCGGCCCCTGGATACGCCGCCACTAAATGGGAAATAGACAAGCCCCACTGCGCCATATGGTTCGAGGTGAGGCATATCTTCGCCATGGTGCCGGGTTTTTTTGAAGACTTTACCGGAACCATTATCTTTGATCCCCAGGATCTGGCCGCCAGCCGGGTGGACATAAAGATCGCCATAGCCAGCATAAACACCAGGATCGAAGAGCGTGACGCCCACTTACGCACGCCCGACTTTTTCGACGCCGCCCGCTTTCCCTATATGACCTTCAAAAGCAACGAGATCGTTCATCAGGGGGGCAACAGGTATGTGGCCAAGGGCAGACTGACCCTTAAAAAGGTGACCAAGCAGATTGAGCTGCCCTTTACCTTTCTGGGCGCAAAAGACCACCCCATGGTAGGAGACAAGATGGTTGCGGGCATGGAGGCCGCCTATGTCCTGGACCGCTTGCAGTACGGTGTGGGCAGCGGCAAGTTTTATAATTTGGGTGTGGTGGGCAAGGATGTGGCCATCAAGATCCACTTGGAGCTGCTAAGCCCCAAGTAATAGCATCTCTTTGGGCACAGGATACTCCAACGCCGGTTTTTATATATTGGGCTGGGACCTAAACTCGGATATTTCACAAGTTCCAGGCGATGCCCGGGGTTGGCCTGATATTCGAGTTAGTCAACCCAGGTGAGCCAGCGGGAATGCTCGGGCACATCTCCTTGGTAGACCTTTTTAAAATGCTCCTCCAGGGCGGCGGTCACCGGGCCGGGACAGCGGCTGCCCAGGGGTTGGCCGTCTATGGAGCTGAAAGGCGTCACCGGGCTCATGCAACTGGAGCAAAAGGCCTCGTCGAATTGGCTTAGCTCCTCCGGCCTTATGTCCACCTCGTCCACCTGGTATCCCAGGTCCCGGGCCACCTGGATGACCATGCCCCGGGTGGTTCCGGTGAGAACCCTAGCCAGTGGCGGCGTTAGAATCACCCCGTCTTTGATAAAGAAAACATTGTGGGTGGGGCCTTCGCTTACAAAGCCGTCCAGGTCCACGAACAAAGGATCATCATAGCCTTGTTCAGCCATCTCCACCGCAGCCAAGTAGGCCCCCACATAGCTGCCAGCCACCTTGGCCTTGATGGGCACTGTCTGAGGGTGCAGTTTTTTATAGCTGGTCACCGCAGCGGATAAAGGCTTGCCTATTTTTTGGGGATCAAATCCAAAGACAGCATAGTCTCCGGTATAAATGGACAGGCTTACGGTTCTGTCCTTGGGAACCGGAAAAATCTCAGGAGAGGAAAAATAAGCAAAAAATTTGCAGATGCCGCCCTCAACCTGGTTGTGCTTGGCCGTGTCCAGGCAAGCCCGGGCGATCTCCGGCTTGGTCAAGCCAAGATCCATATGCAGAAGAAGGGCAGAGTTGAAAAAGCGGTCTATGTGTTCATCAAGGCACAAAAAGGCCGGCCCTTTGCGTGTGGGTATGACCTGCGTGACCTCAAAGATCACTACGCCCCGGGAAAAGCCGTGAGATAAAGGAGACACACAGACCTGGTTCCAGCCAACAAACTTTCCATCCCACCATGCGTCCAATTTCTATGCTCCAAGGTTTGGGTCATTGTTTTCAGGGTAAGTTCAACCTGCCCAAATAATCGGGCAAGCGCCGCCCGCCGTCAACCTCAAGAAAAGCCTACTCAATTACTGCCTTGATGTATTTGGACAAATTGCCGTATTTCAAAGTAGTTACAAAAACCGCCTACTGCCCGGCGCCGATTCTATTCATTAATATCTTGTTTCAATACCCCTGGCTCTGCTACTCTCAAACCAACTGAACGCTTCATGGTAAAGCTGAACCGTGGCCCGCAGACGGCCACAAAAGGCTTAAGGGAAAGTTAAGCCCTCTCCCCTGAGGGCAGAATGCCGTCCCTGTCCGGATGGACCAGGGTACGCGCTTTTTAAGGACGTTACCAAAACGGAGGGAGATATGACCAACAACAAAAAATTCGCTCTGACCCTAATCTTGGCAGTATGCATTGCTTTGAGCTTGGCGGTGATGCCGGCCGGGGCTGCCAAGCGCCGGTTTGTGTCCATTGCCTCGGGCTGGGTGGCAGGCGCCTACTACCCCATGGCGGGCGCTATTTCCCGCATCGCCTGGAAGCATCTCAAGGACAAGGGCATCAAGGTGACCGCCGAATCCTCGGGCGCGTCGGTGGCCAATGCCAAACTGATCGGGGCGGGCGATACCGACTTCGCCATCCTGCAAAACGACATCGCCAACTACGCCCATTACGGCAAGCTCATGTTCAAAGAGCCCATCAAAAAGCTTCTGGGCGTATGCACGCTCTTCCCCGAGCATGTGCAGCTTATCGCCACCGCCAAATCGGGCATAAAGAGCGTGGCCGATCTCAAGGGCAAGAAGGTTGCCATCGGCCCGGTGGGGTCTGGCACCACTGAAAACGTCAAGCAAATCCTGGAGGCCTGGGGCCTGAAGGTTTCTGATCTGGGCAAGGCCGAGCAGCTCAAGGCCTCCCAGGCCAGCGACTACATCAAGGACGGCCGCCTGGACGCCGCTTTCTACACCGTGGCCGTGGGCGCCGCCACCATCGTTGACACCGCTGTCATCGCTAACGTTAAGGTGGTTCCCATCACCGGCGCCAACGTGGACAAGCTGATTAAGAGGTACCCCTTCTATGCCAAGCAGATGGTCCCGGCCAAGACCTACAAGGGCAACGATCAGGACGTGCCCACGGTTTCGGTCATGGCCATGCTTTCCGCCCGCAGCGACCTTGAGGCTGACATTGTCTACGCCATCCTCAAGGCCATGTACGGCGACCTGGATCAGTTGCGTAAGGCTCACGCCAAGTTCAAGGACATTGAACCCAAGAAGGGCCTGGTGGGCATGAGCGTGCCCCTGCATCCGGGCGCCAAGAAATATTTCAAGGAAATCGGAGTAGTTAAGTAACAATTCCCAGTCTCCGCTATTACTGCCTCACTGTCCCGCAATCCGCCAGGGCGGCCTGGACCCAGGCCGCCCTGGTCATAAACCCTTAAGTTCGGGCTTTCAAGGAGCACAGATGGCCAAAGAAAAGGTGCAGGACCTGGATGCCAGTTTGCAGCTAGCCGCAGAATCTGAGACCGGGGTAAGAAAAATCAGCGGAAAGCTAGGCACCTTCATTGTCTGGTTTGCCATCGCCATGTCTGCTTTTCAGATGTACACCGGTTTCTTTGGCGAATTGCCTGGCTCCAAGCAGTTATCTGTTCACCTGACCTTTGCCTTGGTGCTCTGCTTCCTATGCTGGCCCCGTTCCAAGAAGTCGCCCCGGGACCGCGCCTCAATGGCGGATATATTCCTGGCTGTGGTGGCGGGGTGCGCCGCAATCTACTTGTTTGTGAATTACAATCACGTGGTCACCTCGGTGGGGGCGGCCGCGGATTATGACCTGATCATAGGGGCGGCCCTAATCGTGCTGATCCTGGAGGCCACCCGCCGCAGCGTCTCGCCCATGCTGCCTATAATCACCTCGGCGTTTTTAATCTACGCCTATGTGGGCCCCTATATCCCCGGTGAGCTGGCCCACCGGGGCTTCAGCATCACCAGGATCATCGACCATGTATTCATGAGCGGTGAGGGATTGTGGGGAGTGCCCCTTAGGGTTTCGGCCACTTTTGTCTTTTTATTCGTGCTCTTCGGAGCTTTTTTGGAAAAAATCGGGGCGGGCAAATACCTGATCGACATATCCTTTGCCACCATGGGCAAGTACCGGGGCGGGCCGGCCAAGGCGGCGGTGGTGGCCTCGGCGGCCATGGGCTCCATCTCCGGCTCCTCCATTGCCAACACGGTCACCACCGGGGCCATGACCATACCCCTGATGAAAAAGGTGGGGTTCCAGCCCCACGTGGCCGGGGCCGTGGAAGTGGCCGCATCCACCAACGGCCAGTTGATGCCGCCCATCATGGGCGCGGCCGCCTTTATCATGGCCGAGATCATAGGGGTGTCTTACTTCGAGATAGTCAAGGCGGCCTTTATCCCGGCGATACTGTCCTACACCGCCATCTTCTCCATCGTGCACCTGGAGGCGGTCAAGGAAAACATCCGCGGCCTCACCAAAGAAGAAACTCCGCCCATGCTCAAGACCATCTTGAGCGGCATTCATTATATAATCCCCTTAGCTATCTTGTGCTGGCTGCTATTGGTCTGGATGTGGACCCCCACCACCTCGGCGGCCTGGTCCATCCTGGTCTGCTGCCTGGTGGCCATGGGCAATAACCTCTACCGGGGCATCTCCTCATTCCCCAAAAAACGGAAAACCGGCGAAGCTTCCGAGGATCCCGCCTATGCCGACTATCTGGCCCAGCCCCAGGGCTTTGTCACCCGCCGCACCATGAGTGAGCTGCTGGGGGCCATGGAGGCGGGCGCCCGCAACATGGCCGGCATCGCCGCGGCCTGCGCCTGCTGCGGCATAATCATCGGCGTGGTCACCCTCACCGGCCTGGGGCTGAAGATGGCCACCCTCATCACCGAGGCGGCCGGAGGCAGCCTGCTCCTTACCCTGGTCTTTTCGGTATTCGCCTGCATCATCCTGGGCATGGGCCTGCCCACCACCGCCACCTACATCATCATGGCCGCCATGACCGCCCCGGCCATACTCACTATCAGCGCCGATCAGAATTTGGGGCTGCCCATCGTGGCCGTACACTTGTTTGTGTTCTACTACGGCATTGTGAGTGATGACACCCCGCCAGTGGGGCTATGCGCCTATGCCGCTGCTGGCATCGCCGGTTCAGACCCCATCAAGACCGGCTGGAAGAGCTTCCGCCTGGATCTGGCCGCCTTCACCCTGCCCTTCATGTTCATCCTCAACACCAAACTGCTCATGTACAACACCAATTGGATGGAGCTGGCCTATATCATCCCCGTATCCATCATCGGCATGTTTTGCTGGTCGGTATTTATCCAAGGGCACTGGGTGGTCAAAACCTATATCCTGGAGCGCCTCCTTTTCCTGGGCCTGGCTTTCTTGCTGGTGAACCCCAGCCACATAATGGTGGGGGGCATCCATATCAACGAACACCTGGCCAACGGCTTGGCAGTGGCGCTCTTGGTGCTCATCTATCTATGGCAGAGGGCCCGCAAGGCCAAAGGCCGGGGTTTGCCTCCGGGTGTGGCTCCGGCCTCGCCCTGAGCCGGGAGGGAGCCCTGGATATGATCAGCGGTCGTACCTGGCTGCGTTTGATATTAGCGGCAGGATTGGGGTTGGGGCTTATCGCCCTGTTTGTTTGGCCCCAGGATGTACTGACAGTGCGCCTTCCCCGGCAGAACAACCGATTGGCCCAGGCGGTGGCAACGGCGAGCGGCGACCGGGTGCTTTTGACTTACATCCACTCTGTGGAAGGCGCGCGGGTACAGGGCTGGTTCCAGGTGACCAATGGGCCGGGGCTGGTGGCTTTGGAGACCCGCATGGATTCAGTGGGCACAGGGCTGCCCAATGCAGCCCCCAAGCGTACCCACCGGGAAGGAGACTTTCAGGTGGTGGATGAAAAGCACAAGCCCCTTGATGGCATTCGCTTTTTCTGGTCAAAGCACACCAACCCCCAACTGGAGTCAGCCGGCAAAGAGATAGACCTCAGGCAGCTGAAAACAGGCAGCCTGATTCTAGTCCGCCCTGAACGCATAAGTTTGGGCCAGTATTTGTTTTGGCGGGTATGGGGCAAACCTTGGCCCGCAAAGGGATAGGCGCCATGAAGAAATTCCAAAAAATCCTGGTTCCCACCGACTTATCCGAGGCCTCCAACCAGGCCCTGGAATACGCCTTTACCA